>NZ_KB235896.1:1055652-1087034 GCF_000332135.1 Anabaena sp. PCC 7108 | reverse complement strand
GTGTGCTATAAATATTTTGTTTAGTTCTGACTGCGTTTTTTAAGTATTTATAACTATGAGTAAGACTTCTGGGGCTTTGAGTAAGCTAGGCACTTTGCTGGAATCATTAGCTTATGTTCTCATTGACTTGATTAAATCTAAGCCTGATGATTCTGCGTTTAGGGCTGAGGCTGAGGCTAAGATTGCTGAACTTTTGGCGGTTGATGAGGCTAATGCCCAAGCTCTTGAGGTGAGTAATGAAGCACTTCAAAATCTAATTGATACCGCTCTTGCTGCAACCTCGCCATCTGTAGAAGTTCCCCCGCCTGCTTTAGACGGTGAATTAGGCTAATTCTGGTAGATTTGGTGATGTACTTTTGATATTATCTGCCCTCCTAAAGAGGGCATTTTTAATGTATAGCTTTTGGCTTTTCCGCCTTCACTTCAAGGGTTTGGTTTGCCATGCTGGGGTTGGGGGGTAGAATGCTTGCTGGTAATTGACCGGGACAGTAGGTTTATGTGTCGGGATGCTACTGTGAAAGTTTAAAGTTGGACGTTGTTAGAAAACACTGGAATTGTTTACAGGTAAGTGTTTCCAGGATTTAGTATTCGTAAGTCGGGCGTTAAGTCGGGCGTTAAGTCGGGCGAAGTCGGGCGAAGTCGGGCGTTAAGTCGGGCGAAGTCGGGCGAAGTCGGGCGTTAAGTCGGGCGAAGTCGGGCGTTAAGTCGGGCGTTAAGTCGGGCGTTAAGTCTTTGCTTTTATACATTCATTGTCTGACACAGACAACAAGGCATGAAAGTAGCATCTTGCCTCTAAAGGCATTGCGTTTATAACCTTGAAAAGGTTTATTGAATTCATATCTTTGCGCTTGTGCCTATATTTTGAAATCATCTGCTCGTCAATTCCGCTAATATTGGCGACTTCTGATGCTTTCAAATCGAAAAGTTTTAAAGTTTGATCTAGGGCATCACGTGGATCTAGCATTGCAAGCCAATTTATTTTGTTTATCCCATCATGCCTTGAGTTGTGCTTTTAGACAACTGCTTTTCGGACAATTCTCGAAAAGTTGTATGATTGCTGTGTAAGTGTTGTTTTAAAAGACAATGGACGCAAAAGAGTTTAATTCATTGACTTTGAGAGAGCTTGCTTCCATATCAGGTATAGATAAAGCTAGATGGAGTAAGTATTTTACAGGCAAAATAAGTGTGACAGAAAGAACTCTGTCCCGAATAGCTCCACGATTTAATATGAGTTCTGAAGAGCTTTTTGCTGCTATGTATCAACGCAAAAAAAAGTTCTTGTCTAAAAAGACAACTTAAGCTACTATGAATTTAGTTGTCTTTTCAGACTACTAAATTTATGTGGTACTCGACATCCGATCTTGCTGGTTTACCGGGATTACCTGGTAACGAAAGCAATATTCGCAAAAAAGCTAAGAGGGAAAATTGGAAATTACGTGATCGTCAGAAAGTAGGAGGAGGCAAGGAATACCATATTTCATCCCTGCCTCCCGAAACCCAGGCTTATCTGAAACAGCAGGTAGAGCCAGATCAACAGCATTCCCAGCCGGAGTCTGGGAACGAGGAATTACCAATTACCAGTTCCTCGTTAGTTGTCAGTATTCCGACAGAAACCCTAATCAACCCGGTTATTCCCGCTCCTGCACCATCCAAAACAAGGACGGCATACAAGACAGCGAGAGGTAACAAGGACGAAGACAGGATTAACGCCAAAGTAGAAATACTCAGAGTTCTGGAGAGCTTCTGTGAAGAGAACCGGCTGCAAAAAATCAACTGCCATCATCTTTTTGCGGTGTATTACTCACAGGGAAAAATCGACGTTTCCTCAGAAACCCGGAAAGTTGTTCCGACCATATCGCCGAATACTTTGCAAAGGTGGTACAAAACCCTGGAAACAGGCAGTGTACAGGCTTTAGCTGGTAAATATGGCAATCGGGCTGGAGATACGAAGATTGATGCTTATCCGCAGGTTCGAGACTTCGTTTTGGGGATGATTGCTCAATATCCTCATGCAACTGGAAGACATATACTCATGGCGTTGAAGGGGCGATTTGAGGAGGAGATTTTACCTTCTTTACGCACTTTAGAGCGATGGGTTGCCAGATGGAAGGAGGAGAACAAGGAGTTATTCACGGCCACTTCTAATCCTGATGGGTGGAAAAACAAATTCATGGCTGCTTTTGGCAGTTATTCAGAGGATGTAGTACGGCTGAACCAGTTATGGGAAATGGACTCTACTCCGGCTGACATCTTATTAACAGATGGGACTAGAAACACTCTAAAAGATGCGTTATTACGCTATTCGATTATTGGTTGCATTGAAGTCTATTCCCGGCAGTTAAAGCTTTTGATTGTCCCGACCTCCAAGGCTTATGCTATCGGCACTTTGCTGAGACAATGCCTGCTTGATTGGGGTGTACCAGAGGTGATCAAAACCGATAATGGCAAGGATTATACGGCTAATTATCTACAGCGTTTATTTGCTGGACTGGATATCAAACAAAAGCTGTGTGAACCTTTTCAACCCTGGCAGAAACCACATATCGAAAGAGTTTTTAGAACTTTTTCTCATGGGTTATTGGAACTGCTAGACGGGTACATTGGACATGATGTCACCGAACGTCAGGAGTTAAGAGCTAGGCAGTCTTTCTCTGACAGACTCATGAAGAAGAATGAGGAAATCTGTATCAGTATGACTGCTGCCGAATTCCAGGCTTTCTGTGACAGGTGGACTAAGTCAATTTATGCCCATCACCCTCATTCGGAACTGAAAGGAACTTCTCCATTCCAGATGGCAGCTAACTGGCAGGGGAATATCAAGGAAATCCGTAATGAGCGGGCTTTAGATATTCTCTTGGCTGAAGCGCCGGGATCTCATGGACTGCGAACAGTGCAGAAGAAGGGCATTCAGTTGGAGGGGACTTGGTTTATTGCTGCTGAGTTAGCGACTTGGATAGGGCAACAGGTGCAGGTGCGGTTTGACCCGGTAGACATGGGTAAAATCTATGTTTTCGATGGAGATTTCAAGCTGATTTGTATTGCTGAAGACCCTGCTAGAACTGGCATTAATCGTCAGGAAGTAGCAGTTTTAGTCAAGCATAACCAACGGGAAAGTGTGCAGGCAGGAAAACGAGCATTGAAGGCTTTATCCAAGAAGGCCAATGTTCCCGAAGCAATAGAAAATTATCAGCAGTTGCAGGAAGAGAAAGCCGCAAATATCATTGCTTTCCCCACTAAGGCTGAAGAATATCAAACGGCTGCTTTAAAATCCGCAGCGGACGTGGTTCAAGCTTTGCAACCTAAAAAATATTCGCAGATGTCGGCTGAGGAATTGGCTGAGGCTGACGCGGCTATGGCTCGGATCGAAAGACAACCGGAAATGGTGCGCGATGGTGATTATTTCTGCCGTTTGTGGCGGGAAATCAAAGCTGGTAAATCAATTCTTGCTGATGACAAACAGTGGATGTTGCACTACCTCACAACTCCAGATGGAAGTGGTGCGTTGATGTTCTTAGGGGTATCTGAGGAGGAGGTGAGGGCGTTGGCATCATGACTGATGAGGAAATTCTTGATCTCACTGATGCTGACTGCTGGAATCCTGCACACTTTGGCGACCCGCCACCATTTTTACAAGATGGGCTGCAATTAACTATTTTTTTTGATTGCAGTGAGGAACCGCCAGAACCTGATGATTTTGAGGATTTAGAAGAGTTTAAGGAGGCTTGGAAGTTATGGACGGAAAGTTTCCCAGCGTAGGAGGTTAAGCCTTGTTGGGGAGTGGTTTCAACTGCTTATTTTGTTTATTTGGAGCTAAAAACTGTGGAAGAAACAACAAGGTTTTTGATTTTTGACAAGTTTGAAGGACTTTATTTGTCCCGTCACGGTATGGGTTTTGGATGGTCGTTTAAGAAGTATAACGCGGCTACTTTGACTGAGGAGCAAGCCGTATTTTGGAGAAATCAACTTATCAAAATTAAGCAACGCGGTGGGTTTTCAGTTTTGATGGTGGATGCGAAATCATGACACCAGAAGAACTGGAAAAGTATACTCAGCGATGCCGGGAATTGGCACAGGGTTATCACTACGATTACTCAAACCCTGAGCTTGAGGAGTTGGTTAAGTCCCCAAGCTGGAATGAGATTCAAAAACAACTGACTCCATCAGCAAAGAAGGCGTATAAAAGCTATTTCCGTTACATCGCTGACCGCAGTTTTGGTTGTTTAGATATAGAAATCAAAACCTGGGAGTTGCTGGTTGAAGGCATTAAAGCGATTCAGATAAAGATGCTCAAAGCCAGTAAAAAAGCCAAAAAGTAGGGGTTTAGGGTTTAGCAATGCTGAACCCCTACCAAAAACACATAAGGGATTTTAACACATGAAGAACGAATTAGCAAAAGTTAAGAATTTACGGCGTTTATCGCAAGCCTATGAGGCGCTGAAGCTGCGTGATCACAGTGTACCTGGAATGGGTCTGGTAAGCGGGTTTACTGGGAGTGGGAAAACTCGCTCTATCTCTTGGTTGGTTGAGCAATCCAACGGTGTTTATTGTCGGGCTAATGCCACTTGGTCAGTTTCGGCAATGTTAGGGAGTATTTCTTCTGAGTTGGGTGTATCTCCACAACACCGAAATTACAAAATGTTGGGAAATGTAGCTGAATGGTTCGCTTCTGCTCAACGCCCACTGTTTATTGATGAATGTGATTATCTGCTACGCGACTTACGGATGGTTGAGGCGCTGCGTGATATTCACGACCTTTCTGGAGTGCCTGTGATGTTGGTCGGCATGGAAGGGATTGAGAAAAAACTGGCCTTGCGATTGCAACTCACACGTCGGATTTCTCAATTTGTGGAATTTCAGCCATTAGATATTGAAGATGCCCGTGTTTTAGCAGACACGGTGAGCGAAGTAGCAATTGCTGATGATTTGCTAACCAAAATTCATCAGGAAGCTAAGGGTGGTGTTGGGCTGATGATTGTGGGTTTAGCACGGGTAGAGGCGTTGGCTAAGACTCAGCAATGGCAAACAATAGGGGCTTCCCAATGGGGGCAACGCAAACTTTTCTTAACTAAGGCAGGGTAGAAGATGATGCCACCAATTTTGCGTAGGTATGAAGCGCGACTAATTGACGCAATTGATACGCTGATTACAAAATTAATGACTTGGGAAGATGGGCAATTTTCAGCTTCTGAGGTGGGTTTGAGCCGCAGGGAAGCTCAGGAGATTGCAGCTTGGGTAATTAATGATGCTGCTGATCCTTTTGGATTTTGTGGTGCAAGTTTGACTGGTGACAGATTGTTGGAGCTTCTTGGAAATATTCGGCAAGAGGAAGATAACAATGATTCAACTTGAACGAATGTGGTCGAAGATTCGACAACTTGAGGTCTTTAGTTTGTGCGAATTGACCGAGTTTTGTGATTTAGAGATTTCGATTCAATTGTTAGCTACTTACATCTTGGCTTTAAAAGAAAGCGGGTACTTGGTCGAATTGACAGGTAAGCGCAACTTAGTAACACATGGGCGTTATCGATTGGTGCGGGATTTGGGGCAATTTGCACCGATATTGCGTGAGTCAGTTTCTATCTCAGTAATGGGGCAATCTGTGCAAGTCAAGTATGCGATGTATGACCCCAATGAGGATTTTTATTTCCCACTGATTAAGGAGGATTAGATGGTGGTTTTGGAGGAATGGAAAGAGATTTTATTGCAGGAAGTTGAAAGATCGACTCAATATAAAGTGGCAGAAAAGCTAGGGGTTTCGCCCTCTCTTGTATCGAAGGTAGTCAAAGGTAATTACGATGCCAAAATAAGCAAATTACCCTTCTTGATAAGAACTAAATTGCAGCCAGAGCTAGTAGAAAATGACGAATGGTTAGATAGGTTAAAATATATTTGCTCCATCTACAAAGTTCGGGATGTTGCTAAAGCTTTAAATACTTCTGGCTCTTTTTTGTACACAGTGATAGGTGATCGCTGCAAATCGAATTGTTACAAATTAAGGGTAAAATTCGAGGCTGTTTTTGGGGATGAAAAAAGCATTGAATCTTTAGGTATTAGGAAAAAAAGGAAGGCTGATAAAAAGAAGATTAGCCAGACCGATGATTTAACTATACGGGTAGCTGATGCTATTTACTGTGGTGGCGTAACTTCTTACGAAGATTTGAAGGATAAATTCCCTCAATATAAATTGAGCCGAAGTTTGAATCTTTTGGAAAAGATGCGAGCTATTAATGTTATTAAGCCCTCGCTCATAGGGCGTGGCAGAGGGCAATTGCCAAAGCCAAAATACACTATAGCTTGCAAGTGTTCTTCGCCTGGAAACAATGATAAGTGCGCTAATTGCCCTCTAGGTAAGATGATTATATCTGCTTCCAGCTTATTGGATGAAATCGATGATGATGAGGTTTAGTAATGCTTGCTGTAAATAATTTATTGGATTTCCAGGAATTAAAAAATAGGTGTGCCGCTTATCTTCAACCTTTAGCGGATGCGGGGATTAAAGATTTTAATCGACAGGATTGTGGGTTGTTGCGCGAGGAACTTAGTAATTTTATTGATGAACTAGAGCGCCAAGAACTAGAGTATAAATCTTTGGATTTGACTAGTGCATTCTACTCAGTAATTCATCAATTTCAGACCGGAGTCACTTTCCTTCCAAATGCGCTCATTGCGCCTAAGAGTAACGTGTATTACGTCTTGCCAGCGGTGGCACGCTTGAACAGATTCACGGTGAACTATCCGTTTGTTTCTGTTAATTTCTACAAAAACAAAGGATCGTATGAATTACGAAGAAACTCTCAAATCAGGGATTTAAACGAGTTTAATTTGGTTCTGGCTGTTGATCCATTAGCTAAAGTAGGTGGTTATCGTTATGGGCGCATATCATGAGGGGAAAGTTTTTCAGACATATCTTGCAGGATTATCTGAAACAGAATTAAAAACTGTGGCTTATGAATTGTTTGTGAAATTGCAAAATGAACGAGCTTTAAATAATTCTTTGAAGCAGGAATGCAATTCTTTGGCTTTTCAAAACGCACGCTTAAATAGCGTTTGTCTTTCTTACGTACAGGGTTCGTTGATCGATTTTAAACTTTAACTTTAGTTCCGCCTGATGAGTTCGCTTGACCCGGCGACGAAATAGGGGCTTAACGCCCCTGTCGCGGATTGGGTCAACAATCCGTTCACACACAATCAATGGGGGCTATGCCCCCTTTCCTAGTATGGAGGAAGAATGATCACACCAGAACAAGTGCTGTTAGCACTCCAGGAAAATCAAGGCGCGAACAACGGTTTACGAGCCAAGGATTTAGTTGAATTGCTTACGGGATATGCTTCCAAGGCTTCTGATGAGCGATATTTGCGTCAGGTGGTTTCGGCACTGCGTATACAGGGATTCCCAATTTTGGCTACTCCGGAGAGGGGTTACTACTGGCCAACTGATGTTAATGAGATTGAAGTTACCTGCTTTTGGTTGCGTAAACGAGCCATGACTCATCTGTGGATGGTTTCCAAGTTGAAGCGTTTTGGGATACCGATGCTCACGGGACAACTAACTTTGCCGATTCCTGTGGTTATTCCAGCAATTCCTCAAATGGATCAGCCAAATGAGGAGGAGGCTAAGGAGCAGGTGCAAGCCATTTTCATGGTGGTTCCTCAAGATATTTATGAGTCAGTGGTTGCACTGGGGCAAAAAACTGGAAAGACCGATGAAGAAATAGCTTCTATGGCTTTGGCTGTTTTTGTAAGCGGGTGTCAGGAGCTTGTGAGAGATATGGAGATTACCCATGAATGATCCAAGTCAAAGCACTGTGGTTGATGCTGATGGTACTGAACTGCAAGGTGAAGGCAGTTGTGAGGTAAATCAGCCGATTGATGAGTCTCCGCCTCAAGAGGAGGAAGAGGGTGACTGAAATTGCTGATCAGCAAAAACGCAAGCGGCTTTTAGCAAAAATCCACATCTTAAAGAAGGATAAGGAAATTGATGATGCAACCTATAGGTTCTTGCTGCAAGAGTATTTCCAGGTTGATTCTGCTAAAGATTTATCTGAGACAGATTTAGAAAAGTTTGCCTCTGCTTTGACAACTTTTAGGAGGATGAAAAGCAAAGTTATCTCAGGTCAAAATAGGTTGATTTTGATTCTATGGGGAAAGCTTTATGAACAAGGTAAAACAGGAAGTGGCAATCGCCGATCGCTAAACCGATGGATAAAGCGACAGACTGGGGTGGAACGGATGGAGTGGTTGGATTCCAGTCAGAAAGCCAAGTTGATCGAGGCGCTGAAGGCTTGGGTCAGGCGGTGGAAGCCAGATTCAAACTAGGGCAACGGGCAACTTGGAAGGATGCACCTTGGTGGTGGAATCCATTAGGGGAAGAGATTTGTGAGGTCGGGAAGGGGTATGTGCGATTAGATTATGGAGGGCGGAAAATACCTTTTTGTGATGTAATTTTAATTTCGCCACTCTCCTGATTTACACTTGGTTTTTAAACTTGGATATTATTAATTAATCCCTGGCACTATTTGTCAGGGATTTTGTTATTAAGTAGTACAAATGTTTTAATATATAGATATTATTTGACTTTTTAACAATGGAAAACAGCGATATTTCTGAAGTTTTGCCCAAAACTCTTAAAGATTTAAATAAATTAATTGGACTAGATGCTACTCTTTCCCTGGTAGAGAAATTTGGCGGATCAGCGCTCTACATCCCTAAATCCATAAAAGAGGGACACAAGCTCTCCTACCTTGCTTATGAGCATATCGAACTATTGGTGCGAGAATTCGCGGGTACTTTTATATACATCCCGCTATGTAGAGCGATGGAAAAAAGCGTCAGAAATCAAAAGATTGCTGAAAAAAGACAGTCTGGAACTATTGACGCTTTAGCAAAAGAATTTAATTTGAGTCGAAGATATATCTGGTTTTTATTAAAAAAACAAAAGGAAAAAAATGCCTCAGAGGTCAACGATCAATCTTCTACCTGAAGATATTCGTGCGTGGCTGAATGAAGAACTAGTTCGTAATGGGTTTTCAGATTACGAGGATTTAGCTAGTCAATTATTTGAGAAAGGATATGAAATTAGTAAATCCGCATTGCATCGCTATGGACAGAAATATGAGGAGCAATTATTTGCTTTACGTGAGGTAGTGGAGCAAGCGCGTGGCCTTGTAGAGGTATGCAAGGATGATGAAGGCTCATTACCAGAAGCTGTGACGATGCTTTTGTACAATAAATCGTTTCAAGCTTTGCAGAAAATCGATGTTGGAACCCTTGAGGTTTCCGCTTCTTCGATCACTTTTTTAGGAAGTATGATTGCGAATTTAAATAAATCCTCAATCGCTCTCAAAAAATATCGAACTGAGGTGAAGAAAAAGATTGAGGAGAAATTAAAGCTTTTGGAGGCTGAAGCGATTAAGGCTGGGGGTGAAGGAGATGAGAATCCGCACTTAAAGACTTTAAAGCGGGTGCGTGAGGAAGTCTACGGACTGTTTTAATTATGACTGCAATACCTTTATACGATTATGAAAAGTTGTGGTTGAAGGATAAGAACCGATTCAAAATTGGGATGTTTGCCCGTCAAACTGGCAAGACTTTTACAACGACTTTGGAGGTTGTTGATAGCTGCTTTGCATCTCAGGCGATGGGTAGGAAGAAGCGGTGGGTGATTCTCTCTAGGGGGGAACGTCAGGCTAAGGAAGCGATGGATGAGGGGATTAAGTTGCACTCTAAGGCGTATTCCCTGACGATTGAGTCTTTAGATTATGAATGGGAAGGCACTGAGGGAAGCCATAAAGCTTTGGAGGTGTCTTTTTCTAATGGCTCTAAAATTACGGCTTTACCTGCTAATCCTGATACGGCTCGTGGGTTTAGTGCGAGTGTGCTGTTGGATGAGTTTGCTTTTCATAAGGATAGTCGGAAGATTTGGACAGCTTTGTTTCCGGTGATTTCGGCGGGGCATGATTTGCGGGTGGTGAGTACGCCAAATGGGAAGGGGAATAAATTTTACGATTTGGTGACGGCTGAAGACCCGATTTGGAGTAAGCATATTGTCGATATTTATCAAGCCGTTGAGCAGGGATTGCCGCGAGATATTGAGGAATTACGTCGGGCGTTGAATGATGAGGATGCTTGGGCGCAAGAATATGAACTGAAGTGGCTAGATGAGGCTTCAGCTTGGCTTTCCTATGATTTGATTAATGCGGTTGAAGATGACTATGCTGGGATACCCGATTTGTACACTGGTGGACCGTGTTTTATTGGCAATGATATTGGTCTTAGGCGTGACCTTTGGGTTGCTTGGGTTTGGGAGAAGGTAGGGGATGTGTTTTGGTGTCGGGAAGTTCAGACTTTGAAGCGATCGACATTTGCCGAGCATGATGATTGCCTGGATGAACTGATGAAAAAATACAAGGTTGTCCGGCTTTGCATGGATCAGTCGGGAATGGGTGAGAAACCTGTGCAAGATGCCCAACGGCGTTATGGGATGCTGAGGACTGAGGGGGTGTTGTTTACCAACACTAATAAGCTGGTATTAGCGACGATTGGGAAGCAGAAATTTGAGGATAGAAAGGTGAGAATTCCGATGGGGGATTCTAATCTGCGTTCGGATTTGCATAGTTTGAAGAAGTTGCCGACTCCTACGGGTGGGGTACGGTTTGATGCGGATGCGACGGAGAATGGTCACGCGGATAGAGCTTGGGCTGCGTTTTTGGGGTTATATGCTGGGGCTAATCCGGGTTCGCCGATTGAATTTCAGGCTTTGGGGCAGAAGAGATTAGGTTTTGGGTTGAGGGATTGGGTTGGGTTTTAGTTGTCAGAATCAGGATGTCCAGGATTTAAGGATATACAGGATTTTTATCAATTTATGTGTCCCGTTGAGTGCAGTTTTTCAGGCTGGTTTGTGGTGTGAGTTTTGGGTTATGAAATGCTAAAAATCCATTAACGTAAATGTGTAAATGTCCCTACCATCCGAAATAAAACAGGAAATTGCCAGCGTTGAGCGCGACATTAATTACATCGTTTATGGTGGGACGCTGGAAAATCCTGATGAGACGCTGCTGAAACGGGGTGGTGGGAAGGGTTTAAAGCTTTACGATGAAATTGAGGAAGATTCTCACGCTTATGCGGTGTTGCAGAAGCGAAAGCTGGCGGTGATTGCGCGTCCTTGGGAAGTTAAAGCTGCAAGCGAGAAGCGGCTCGACAAGAAAGCTGCTGATTTAGTGAGGATGCAAATTGAGACGAAGTTGGATCATCTGACGACTGAGTTGTTAGATGCGACGTTGAAAGGATTCTCGGTTTCTGAACTGATGTGGGAGGATTCAGGAAGTGAGATTTTTGTCAAGGAATTTAAGGCTCGTGATCAACGGCGGTTTACGTTTACTCCCAAGAATGAGTTACGGCTGCTGACGCGGCAAAATATGGTTTCTGGTGAGGCTGTGCCGGAAAGGAAGTTTATTAGGCACAGTTTTGGGGCTAAGGATGGGAATCCGTTTGGGCGGGGGTTGGGGTCGAAGTTATATTTTCCGGTGTGGTTCAAGAGGCAGGGGATTAGTTTTTGGTTAATTTTTTGTGAGAAGTTTGGGATGCCTACGGCGGTGGGGAAGTATGGGGCAAATGCTTCTCAGGCTGAACAAAAAAAATTGCTTGATGCGCTGCGGGCTTTGGCTCAGGATGCAGGGGTGATTATTCCTGAAGGGATGGCGATTGAGTTACTTGAGGCTACGCGTTCGAGTACTTCTGATTTATATGAGCGATTGATTCGCTACATGGACGAACAGATATCTGAAGCGGTGTTGGGCGAGACGCTGACTACTAATATCGGCTCTGTGGGGAGTAAGGCTGCGGCTGATACTCATGATGGGGTACGCCTTGAGGTATCTAAGGCTGATGCTGATTTACTCTCGCAGACGTTTAATAATACGCTGTGCAAGTGGATTGTTGAGCTTAATCTTCCGGGTGCGAATCCGCCGACGATTTGGCGGGTGTTTGAGGAACAGGAGGATTTGAACACCCGGTCTACGAGGGACAAAACCCTGTTTGATATGGGGTTTAAGTTGAAGCCGGATGCTGTTAAGGAAATTTATGGTGATCACTATGAGGTGATTGACCAGAGCGGTGGAGATGGTCAAACGAGTAATGAGGATTTTCTGAAGAATTCTGGGGTTGATGCAGTGCAAGCTACTGATAATGTACCGCAGGATACTAACGCGCCTGGGTTTGCTGAGTTAGAGGATGAGCATTTTTTAAGAAGTTCGGGCTTTGTATTTTTATCAGAGGAAATTCCTGGATTTGCAGAGCTATTGGCTGTTTTTAGTGAAAGCAGTAATGTGGCGGTTAAAGATGCTAATTCTTTGTTGGAATTAAAAGCAATTATAGAAACTGTTTATCAAGATGGAATTAGTGCGATTCCTGAAGCTTATTTAGATGGTGATAATTTTGTTGGTGTATTTGAAGACAGAGTTGGTGAACAGTTAGTCAAGCGGTTTAATTTTACTCTGTCTGAGTCTGGGATTGAGTATAAATTAATTAATCCTGGTGATGTTAGTAATTTCAGTGAAGTTGAGTTTGCTGCTCCTTTTAAACCTAAGAAAAAGAAGAATTGCGTTAAGGGTATTAGTTGTGGATCAAGTTGTATTAGTCCTACTAAATCTTGTAGGAAGGGTGGTGATGCGATTCCTGGGGATAGGGTTACGGCATTAAAGAAGAAGCTTGGTGGTGCTGCATCGGTTTCTGGAGATACTTCACCTAGTACCAAAAATCAAAAGGTGAAGAGCAAGGAACCAGCCACTACTGAAGTTAAAATAGCATCTGATGTTGCTAAATACTTCCCTGATTCGGAGTCGGTGAATGAAGCTTTGCGGTTTTTAGGTAATGCTAAAAATAAAGCACAAGATAATACTACAAAAAATACTCAGGCTGAACCTGAAAAACAAAATATTCAGAAGGTTGAAGTTGAAATTTCGGGAAATGAGAAACAAGCTGTTTCTTATGATGCTTCAAATATTAATGTTTCGGGACGGGTAACTGTTTCGGAACGGGATGATTATGGAAGGGTTGAAGTTAAAGGGATTTCCTCTTTAGAAGGTAAATCCGAATATCCAGAGACTGTGGTTAAGCAAATCGAGCATCATACAAGTCCTATGCAAGGTAGTAAATCAGAGCTTGGTGGTGCTTATGAATTGAGGAATGGTAAGCCGATTAAATCTCAAAAAGATTTTGAGCAGGAAATAAATAAATCCATTAATACCTTAAATACTGAACAAGGACTAAATGATTTAGTTCCTATCTATCTTGTGCGGAGAAGCTTGGGTGATCGCATTTCTCGGAAAGATTTTGATAAATATATGATTGAGATGCAAGGTAAGGATAAATTTACCTTATTTGCCGGGGAATTAAAGGAGAATGGCTTTTCACAGCGAGAAGATTCTATGCAGGTGATGGGGAATCGCAGGAATTATGTTCAGATTCCTGAGCCTGTGAAGGAGACTCTTAAGCCAGTAGAACAGCCTAAAGCTGAAGCTAAAAAACCTGCATCTGAACCTGTTAAAGAGATACCCAAACCCAAAAATATTTCTGGTTTTGAGTTTAATGATTCTGTAGTTAAAAAAGATGAATTTGGACAACTAGCGTCGGAAGATGGACATTATGCTAAACTTTCTGACACAAAAACTGGCGCTTCAATAGAGGCGTATATTGGGGACAAGAACTTACTCAACAGACCGGATGCAGATTCTAATCTAATACTAGGTGATGTTCCGCAAGCATTTGTCTTAGGAAAAGAAAATGATTTTCTTGGGAAGAAACATACGGCTACTTATGATATCGGCAGATCATTACCCAATAGTAATGATCTTGTATCAATCCGAACGGGGCGGATTGATAAAAAAAATGCAGAATTACTACCTCAGTTTTTATCTGGTATTGCTAGTAGATACAAGGAAGGTTCTACAATTGTGCTTACTCCTGGTCCAGATGATAGAAACACGGGTAAATATTTATCTGGTATGGGTTTGACTGGACACCCCCCTGGTAAAAAACCTACTGTTTTTGTGGGAGTGGTTAAAAATGGAAAGGTTGTACCTGTTAACCCAGATAAGTTGCAAAAACAGATTGATGCGGGTAAGGATATTAGGATGCTGCGAGATGCTCAGTTTGAGGTTGGAGTGTATCAGCAAAATGCTAAAAATGAAGAATTAATTATTGAATCTTTAAGAAGTAAGGAGGATGCTTGGGTAGGAAGAAATCCACAACCCGGAAAGGTTAAGGATTCAAATTATTATGAGAAAGAATCTGAGGAATGGGCAAAATCTTTGGGGCTTGGTGATTCTGCGAATGGATTTACAGCAGAAGCTACAAAGGCTCATGATGTTGCACATCCTGTAGTTCATGAGATGTTAGGCATGAATTCTAAACAAATTAATAAGTTACTTGGAGGTTTCAAAAATGATGATGGGTCTAATAGTTTAGTCGCAGAAGAAGCAATAGTTAATATTGCTGAACATTTAAGTAGAGGTGATTCTTTTGAAGCAAGTCTTATTAATGGTAGGAGAATAGCTCGTGTTCTTTCTCGCGGTGCTTCTGATAATATGATGAAATATTTTAGGAGTGCTGATTTTGACAATGAGTTAGAAGATTTAGCTATAAAAATCTGGAAGAATGATAATTTTCATGATTACATGAAGGTTGTTAGGGTACATAATCAAAAATCCCGAACTGTGACAGAAAAGGGCAATAGGTTTATCAACACAGCTAGTTAATCAATAGGACAAAAACATGAATATAGATGACGAAATTCAAGCTTTCCTCCAAGAATGTATTAATGATGGAGAACAGGCTAAAAAACTACCTTTTTTGTTAGGCGGATTCTTAAAAGCGTTGGCTGCTCAACAAAACAGCGGGGAAATATATCGCTTGTCCCAAGATGCCGCTTTTTTAGAGAAAAAGGTGTCAGAGTTTAATAATAGATAATGATTGAACTTCTCCCGTCCCACACCCTGCGCTTCGCTGAATGGCTAGATACCCAACTACCCCAACCACTGCCACTCCACACCCTACGCTTTGCTGAATGGTTGGATGATCAGGATTTGGAGGTGGTGGAGTTTGCTGCTGCACCTGTTGGCTACTTTGTTGATAAGCAGGGGCGATGGCGGGATAAGCGGACGGGGCGGTTTGTGGATATGCCTGTGAGTGCTAAAAATGCGGCGCTGGGAAGGCAGGTAATTAAGGATGTTAATGAGTCTAAGTTGTTGCAGTTGCAAGGTGCGGATGCTTACAATGCAACTTTATCAGGGTTGAGGGCTAAGTATAAAAACAATCCAGATGCCCTAAAGATAATCTCTGATTTGGGATTAGAAAAAGGTGTTAGCAATAGGGTTAAGTCCAAACAACAATTAATTAGAGCAAGTCAGGCGCTGCGGGAAGATGCAACTCTTGAAAAGGAGCTTGCTGGTAGGGTGGCAGCAATGAAGCCTGAGAGGGCGCGGGCGGTTGTTGATGATGTTGAGAAGTTGAAGTTGTTGCAGTTGTCTGGGGCTGATGCTTACAACGCGACGGTGCAGCGGCTACGACGTAAATATAAAGATGACCCAGAGGCGCTGAATTTAATTGATTCTCTAGGTGTTGATGGGGGTGTGGGTAGGAAGGCTCAGGTTGATGCACGGTTGGAGCGGGTACGGAAACTGATTCCTGATGATGAGCCTGCTGTGGTTGTACCTGAGTCTGAACCGGTTCTGAATCATGAACTGAGGAAGGTTGAGGTTAAGTCTACTGCTGTTACTGATGATTCGGCGCGGTTGGATGGGGTGAAGCAGCGGTTGGATGGGGTTGATGTAACTGCTTTATCGGTTGATGAGAAGAAGCAGTATGAACGTGATCAGACGGCTTATGATGCGGTGGTTGGTTATCGGAAGTCGGTGGAGGATTTGAATAAGTTGGTAGACCAGGTGAATGGTAAGGGGTCTATGACTTCGGCTGAATATGACCAGTTCTACAAGAAGCGTGATGCTATTTGGGAACGGATGAAGGGGTCTTTGGATGAGTCTCAGGGTTTGAAGGATGAGTTTTTAAGTGATCCGGCGATGGATGAGTATCTGAAGAAGATGCAGGGGATTTCTAGGGAAAATCCTGGTGGTTATAAGATTAATGTGCCTGGTGGGATTGATGGGGTGAAGGAGCAGGCGAAGAAGTTGCCCTGTTAGTTGGGTGTTGGGTTTCCTGCGTCAACCCAACCTACGTTATTTTTTAGACAACTTTGTAGACATCTTCTCTAGCTTTCGCTAATGCCAGAAGTGATTGGCAGTAGAGGTGTAATTTTTCTGCTTCTTCGTTATTCATATCTGGTTTTTCTAGGAGTGTGGTGATTTTATCCTGAAGGCTATCTATGTTTTTGCCAAGTTTGTCTGTACGGCTACGGGCTGCCATATATAAGTCCTCTATTTGTTCGTCGGTTAAGGTGTCCATGTTTTACTCTCCTATATTTTGTTAAACTGGTGGAGAGTACAAAAGTATTAATTTATTTTAGCCCTCTTCTGGAGGGTATTTTAATAGGTAATTAAAAAAGGGTTTAGCATTGCTAAACCCCTACATATTGATAAAAAAAATGATTTGTAAACCTAGCTGTAGGTGAGGTTGAAGCCTAACACGGAGCCGTCTAAACCGCAGCCTTGAAATAGGGCTTCTTGCTCTTCTGGTTCTAGGTCTTCAATATCCGCATTGTGTATAAACAATTCTGTGTAGCCAAGCAACGCATCTAGGGGTGGATAATCAAACTCTACCCCGCACTTTTTGTTTGTATTTTTATCGGTTACAAACTTTGCATTTTCAATCAAACTAGGGATAATTTTAAATTTTTCGCCGTCTTCTTCCCACCAAAATCCGTCCATCTGACTTGCTCCTGATTAATTTTAAAATTCTTGTGCTGAGTTGCTTTTTACTTGAAACGATTTATCAACTCCGACTAAATTCAATAGTAGCAGAGTTCTACTGTATTTGTCAAGTAATTCTATCTGAATTTGACAAACTTTTAGGGGGTAGATACTAACAGTAGAACAGTTGTATTGTTGTCGGAGTTTTTAAATTTTGTTGGTTCAAGTTTGGTGGTTAAATATCAAGCGTACCTGACACCTTATTCATCATACCTTCTAAGCTCATCAGTAGGTTGCGTTTATATTGTCTACTTGCCATTTCTTGCAGTGCAGCGATGGGGTCTGGGTGTTCAGCTTCTAAAATTTCTATGGCTTGACGGGCATTCATTTTGTTGATTTCCGAGTTCATTCTGGGGCGGGATTTGGTGTATTCCTCTGATTCTTTCTTTCCCTTATTGAAACTGAGAAAGCCGTTAGAGTTTTCAAAGGCGGTGAGGGCTTCGGCTTCGGTGAGTTGGGAGACTTTTTCGGCTGAGTCTCGTTGTTCAGTTTTGGATTTTATCTGCTCATCAATTGAGCCTTTAGATTTAAGAGTTTTACGAGATTTTCTGATTTCTTGTTTTAAATTACCTTCTTGTATCTCCAATCTCTGTTTCTCAGCTTTAGCCTCATCCTTGGTCATGCCTCCCCAGGTAGCAGGTTTACCCAAATGAATGGCTTTTTTCTTAGCTTGGGTGTCAATATAATCAACCTGCATCTGACTCAGCTTGGTGGTGGCATCCATGAAAAGCTGATGTTCATCTAACTGCGACTGGGTTTGTTTCTGAATGTATGCTGTATCTCTGATTTGCTTTTGAGCGTCCTTGATTTCCTGCTTCTGTTGAGGGGTTAAACCTTTGGTGCTAGGATTACCCGAAGGCGTTTTTGGGTATTGGTTAATTAAAGCCTCGGCATCAGCTATTGTTTGTGCCTGACCAGCAATCTTTTGTTGCAGTGACTTTTCGTAGCCTACTGGATCAATTCGTCGAGTTTCTAAATCAGCAATTTCGTTATCTAAGGTAGAAACACGCTTTTTGGCGTTAGCTGTAATAGTAGGAAGATCGTCTTTGATTCTTTGTTTGACGGTATCGGCTTCGGTGTTGTTGAATTTATAAAAGTGGAGATGGGTGGATGGGTCATTACCGCTGTGTCCACCGTCTATGAGTTCAATGAATTGGACTTTCCCGCCGTGTTGAGGGGCGTTGTAGGGTTCAGGATTAACAGAAAGATTAATCTCCCCAGTTTTGCGGCTGTAGAAGAAGTTGACAGCCCCAGGAACAACTCTCCCGTCTTTGTCTACGTAGATATTGTTGTAGATGTGGTGGTGTTCGATTCCGTCACTGAGGGAGCTTTTAACTTCCATGCCCTTGGTGACTAAGTAGTCATTAGGGTTTTTGCTGTCCGCTTGGCTGTTTACGTAGGAAATAGCACGAACCATCAGGTCTTCAGCGATTTCGTTTTCGCCGATCTCACGCATTCCTTTAACGGTGGCAGCCCCAAAAACTGTAGCTTCTCTGGTAATAGTGTTGCCGTCCTGGTCTTTGGCGTTAGTGTCTGTGAATACCAGGTGTTGACGCTGGGTGTAAAGAGCCTCCATAACCTTGGCGCGTTCTTCTGCGGTGTCTAAGTCTGGGTCTTTGATTAGGTCGCCTTTGGTGGTTTTAAGAGCTTTTTCAAGCTGTTGGAGTCGCTCTGGTTTGAGTCCGCTTTGTTTAAGTTTTTCTACTTCTTGTTCAGCTTTATCCCGGTTGATATTGCCGTTGAGGTGGTATTGGAGGCTGCCGATCGCTTTTTCGGTTTCGGCAAGTTTTAGGGGTGGGATACTGGGGTTGGATTTGAGTTGCTGGAGTTCTGTTTGCAGTTCGCTCAAGCGGGTGCGCTGGTTTTTGATGTTAGACTTTTGAGCGGCGATGTGTTGTTGAGCTTGGGCGGTTAAGTCGGTTTCTTCAATACAAGCCATATTAAAATGGAAAAAAGAATACACCTGTACTATAACAGCGAAAAAGGCGGGGAAACCCCGCCCCTACGGACTACTTGGTTTTAGCTGGTGTAATTTCGTCAACCGTGACTTTGCCTGCAAGTGCTTCAGCTAATTTATCGCGGGTTTTATTTTGGAAGTTGGGAATTTTATGTTTATTGGCCAGTTTGATTAATGTCGGACGGTCAATCTTTTTAAGATCATCCACAGTTGCCAGTAGGGAGTAGCTATTGCTGTCGGTTTTACCGTTGCCATTGCCGTTACCATTACCGTTAGCTTCTGGCTGGTCTTCAACAACGGGGCTGGATTCCACATCCACAACCTCGTCATTGGTAGGTGGATTGGGTTCTACAGGGTCAGTTGTTTCTATTTCTTCATAAGCCGCTAATCGCAGTGGTTCAGGGGCGAATAGGGCATCAATAGCAGCTTTAAATGTGATGATATCGTCGGGACAAATTGCGGTGATCATGTCCAGAGCGGTACGGACTTGGACTAGTGCGGATTCAGCAGCGGATTCAGCGCCTTGTACTTCTTGAGCGTGTGCTTGTAGTTCAACGACTCGGCGTTGTAGTTCGGCAATCTGTTCTTGGTAGGAGTCGATTTGGG
This sequence comes from Anabaena sp. PCC 7108, assembly GCF_000332135.1. Taxonomy (NCBI): domain Bacteria; kingdom Bacillati; phylum Cyanobacteriota; class Cyanophyceae; order Nostocales; family Nostocaceae; genus Anabaena; species Anabaena sp. PCC 7108. Next base: position 1,067,552 of record NZ_KB235896.1, on the reverse strand, counting down.
CGTTGATGTTGTTGAGGCGGTTGAGTAGTAACATTTGCAGAGATTCCTAATTTTTGATTTGTGAATGAAGCGAGTGAATATTTGCGTCACATGGTTTGATTAGGTACGTGACGCGATGCAGATTTGACTAATTAAGGTTTGCGAATCTTCCGTATCCAGAAATTTGGGTGAGGCGTTGGCAGATTCTATCTAGGGCTGCGTTGTCGGTGGCTGGGAAATCTTGACCTAGATGGTAAATGGCGGATAGTTCGCCGCAGAGTTCAGCATTGCCTTTGCAGTGGGGCAATATTTGCGCTTCTGGGAAACCTGCGTCGTTAATGTCGTTGCTGATGTATTCAATGTGCTGTGGTACTTGGGGTTGCGTGCGGTTGTTGATCAGGAGAAATGCTAAGGCGATGATTGTGAAAGCGGCGCTCAAAACAATTACGGTATTCATTTTAGTTAAAGTCCTTTTGGGTGTAGCCCAGTCAGTCTTTGAAGTGGTTTGACTGGGGGTGAAGTTCCGGGCGGTGTAGTGGTTTTGCCCTCATGTCTAACAACATATCCCATGACAGCATGGGATGTCAAGGGGTATAATGAAGAAAATTAGAAAATATTTTACCCATTATGGAAAGTTCCTCACGTCCTGACTATGTAACACGGTTCAAAGGGGAGGGTATCGGAACCAAGTATAAACAGCCATCAATTACTGTACGGTTTCCTGAACAAGCCGATCAAATTTTACGATCACTGCCAAATATGTCTGATTATGTACGCCGTGCAGTCATCAAGCAATTAATAGTAGATGGATTGCTAGTAGATGAAAATTCTCAGCCTGTAAACCCTGAGTAATAGCTAACAGTATTAGTAGAAAATACCCTGCCAATGCTATGCCTATTCAACTACCGACCAACGGAACACTAGAACAGAAACGAGCGGTGTTTAAATTCCTTGCACAATCCCAATATCAAGGGAATGTGGATGAGATTTTACGGGGGCCAGTTAGAACCAGCAGTGGCGGTATTGCTGGCAGATTCAAAGATGGTGATACGGTAGTTTACTGCCAGTTGCAACCTCAAGGTGAAGGCTGGCAGGCTCATTATGAAGTGGTATTTGCTGAAGAAGGGGATACAGTAGAATCTTTCGCCGAACAACTACGGGGTGAAGCAGGACAGCTTACTGATGGATGGATTGAGCAGATTCGAGGATTACTGGATAATTCTGGGGATTTGGTTGACTTCAAAGAATCCTTGTTAGACCTCTACCCAGATTTACCAATTGAAGACCTAAGCTCGATCATGGGTGAAGCAATGACTACTGCTCACTTAGCAGGTCAATACGAGGCTGAAGAAAATGGTTGAATATAAAAGTTTACCGTTTGACCAAGCTATTAATTTCTTCCGTTCCAAGGTCAACGTGCCAACTGCAACATGGCGCGATGTCTGGCAACAGGAGCATGATATCGCATTTGTGGTAGCAGGTGCAACTAAGGCTGCATTATTAGCCGATTTTCGTCAAGCGGTGGATGATGGCATAGCTCAGGGTAAGACTAGGGCTGAATTTCAGAAGGATTTTGACCGGATTGTAGAAACTCACGGCTGGCAGCACAAGGGCGGACGGGAATGGAGGGCAAATATTATTTATGGTACGAATTTAAGAACTGCTTACGCTGCGGGGCGGTATGAGCAGATGACTGACCCGGATGTGTTAAAAATGCGTCCTTATTGGATGTGGAAGCATGGAAATTCCCGTGAACCGCGACTGCATCATTTGGCGATGGATGGTAAAGTATTTCCCGCCACTGATCCTTGGTGGAATACCAATTATCCGCCGTCTGGGTGGGGTTGTAAATGTATGGTGACTAGCTTGTCTAAACGAGATATTCAAAGACGGGGGCTGGAAGTGGAACCCCCGCCACAAGGTGATACCTACCAATGGACTAACCCAGCGGGTCAGAAAGTTACGGTTAAGAATTCTCCAGATCCTGGTTGGGGATATGCACCTGGACGCTCGACTCAACAGCAGCAGGTGGATGTTTTAAAAAATATTCTGCAAACTTTGCCTAATGATTTACGTCGTCAAGTTGAGCAGGATGCTGTTAAACAGGTTCAGAAACTAGAAACAGGGGATATCCAGAAGCAGGGAATTTTCGGATACTTATTGGAGCAGTTGGGGCAGGATGTTCAAGAGGTGGTTGATGTTCCAACTGTTGCTGCTGATGGGAGTTTGACGGGGTATTTCCGAACTGCTGACGGTGAATTTTTTGGCGTGGTGCGGTTGATCAACGAAGAATGGAGGTTGGAATATGGCCGGAGTAACTCTCGGAATTGATGACTCTCAGGTTCAGGCAGCTTTGAGTCGGTTAACTGGCAGGATGGAAAATCTGACCCCGGTGTTTAAGAATATTGGGGAATATATGGTTTCCTCTATCTTAGAACGGTTTGATGACGAGGTAGATTTTGAAGGTAATAAATGGGCAGCTTTAACGGCTGCGACAATTGCCAGGAAGCAGAAGAAGGGGAAGATACAAAAAATCCTCCAACAAGATGGGGATTTGCGGAGAACTGTTATTTATTTAGCTGGTGCTAATAAGGTGGAGGTTGGCACCAACCGCATTTATGGCGCAATTCACCAGTTTGGGGGTAGGGCTGGCAGGGGGAGGAAGGTTGTTATTCCGGCGCGGCCATTTTTGGGGGTGAGTGCGGCTGATTCTCTTGAAGTGGTGAGTATTGTGGAAGAGTTTTTGCAATATTAGTTATTTATTTTTAATAACATTAAGCAATTGACATCAAACGTAAATCTCATACCAAAAACATCTGCCATTTCATTTAACTGCGTAATTACTTCAGTACTTGGCACATAAGGAAGTCCAGCAATTACTTGGCTCCAGAGGTAAAAAAATGTTGGATATGTTGCTGGGTTATCTCCAGAAATAGCATAAGCACTAGCCATTGCCTCAAGTCTAATCAGGCTATTTTTGTCTGTAGTATCTCTAATAATTTGGTTGTAAGTGGCAGATGAAATTAGTGCGGAAGCAAACCCCATCCAATTTATTTCTGTTAGTGGATTGAGTGCTAAATCTGGTCTATCTGCTAATTCTATTTCTGGGTCTTTGTTTACTATATAGTCTTGCCATGCAGATCGTAGGCTTTCTCTGGTTGGGGAATATTGAATAGCTTCAAAATCAAAAGTTTTCGTTTGGGATACAAAAGGTAAGGGGTAATAAATATTATTAATTAATATTGATACCCCTAAAGCTCTTCCTTGAATATCTCGCTGAATTTTAATCATCTGATACACCTATAGCAAATAGAATGCCCTGAATAATTTGGATTTTCATCCGTATCTCCATATTTAGTAAAATTAATATTTAATCCTATCAATTCATTTAGAAAAACCGTATCGACTTGAGTAATGTAATTCACCCTGTTTCCGGGTGTTTTAGAATAATTTGATGCAATTGTTGTTGTCTGAACTGCATTGCCAGTATAAAAATTTCCTAATCTATATTCATAATAATTGTTTATAGAATTTAGGCTTCCTCCTGTTGTGGTTGAGTGAAAAGTTTTTATTAAAATTCCACTAGCAGAAGTAATTAGCGGGACTGTCATAGGGAAATTATTCCATCCGGGGAGATGCAAGATTCTATCGAATCTTTCGATCCAATAAATTCCATTCCAGTACCATTGAGCTAAAGGTTCTTTTGATATAGAGATTTCATCCCAATATTGCCCCATTGATGGAGTATTCGGTACTGCGTTTGAAATGATTATTGAAGATTGTAAAGCATCAATAGCCTCATTTATTGGTTCCAAAGAGGTATTTATAGTGTTATCTATTTTTGATATTAAATCTTGCTGATTATTTATATCCCCATCTACTTCTCCCCAGATTGCTTTTCCTCCTGAGATTGAGATATCTTTGTTTATTTCTACTTCAATCAAAGGGGTACTAATTAAGGTGTCAATATTATTCGTAGTGATTGAAAATAAAGCCTCTGTCATACTTTTAATGTTGTTTCGATAATGACAGGAGTTATATTTGAATAAGATGGTTTATTCGGCTCAGATAAATTAATGATTTTGAAATCAATAAAAGCTTCTCCTATTAGTAGTTGTAGATCCAAAGAAGTAGAAAAATCCATCTCAAAGTATCCTGTACTTTTAATGGGGGTTGTTTCAGAAAGAATTACCTGGCCTTCAATTAATGGAATTGTTCCATCTTCTTTTCTTTTCTTTAATCTACAATAAACCACTCTGTTTGATAAATCGCCAGGATAGGAAAAAGTGATTATGTTATACGCGGCTTTTTTTAGTCTTAGGGTCATATTTTATGCCTGTAATATAACTCAAAGGTGAGCTTTTTTCTGGCTAAAAATCCATAGTGATTTTTTTCAGGCTGTACACATATATTGACCACGCCCAAAATTATGGGTATGAAAAAATATCTAGAAATTTTCAAGGCTGGTAAACACACCGCAATGGATGGGCGCACTCTTTCTTTTGGAGAGGGTGATGTTACTGCTTCGATTAAAGCCTACGATCCGAGTATTCACGAAGCGCCACTGGTTGTTGGGCATCCTAAGGCAGATGCTCCTGCTTACGGCTGGGTGAAAAATTTGACAGGTAATACTGGCTTGATGCAGGCGATACCTCATCAAGTCGATCCCACATTTGCGGAAATGGTGAATGCTGGTAGATTTAAGAAAATCTCAGCCAGTTTTTATACTCCTGATAGTCCTGTTAACCCTGTGCCTGGGATTTACTATTTAAAGCACGTAGGTTTTTTAGGGGCGCAAGCACCAGCGGTCAAGGGGTTGAAGTCTGCCAGCTTTGAAGAGTCAGAACAAGGCATTCTAGATATTGAAGTTGATTTTGCTGAATGTGCAGCAGACTTTCTTGAATTCTGTGAATGCGACAAGGGGGGCAAATTGGATGAATTAGAAAAAGTCAAACAGGAAAATGAACGCCTAAGAGCTACTCTGAAGCGACAAGAATCAACCAGTTTCGTGGAAAGTGTGAAGAGTAAAATTTTACCTTCTTACAGAACTGGGTTGGTTGAATTTGTATCTAGTTTAGATAGTTCTCAGGAACTGGAATTTTCCGAGGGTGAGGAACAGAAAAAATTACCTGCGGCTGATTGGTTTAAAGATTTTCTCACTCATCTACCTAATGTGGTGGAGTTGGGTGAAGTGGCTGGTGATGCTAATAAGCCTCCTGAAATCCCCACAGACCCCAAGAAGATTGCCAAACTTGCCACCCAATATGTAGAAGATCAGGCGCAAAAGGGATCTCAAATTTCCTACTCTGAGGCCGTCGCTCACGTTATGGAGGTGCAGTAATGGGCAGAAAACAGATGTTTGTCGATTGTTGGACATCTGAGGCTGCAATCAATCCTTACAGAATTTGTAAGTATGGCGCTGCTGATGGTGGCTTACTTACTGCTAGTTCCGCTAATGATAAATTTGTGGGGATTTCCAATAATTTAGGTGCTTCTGCTTCTAGTCAGCGCACCGATGTTGTTCGCCTAGGAGTCGCCGAAGTGGAGTATGGCGGTACGATAGCCGCTGGAGATTTCCTTACATCTGATACAAACGGAAAGGCGATCACAACCACAGTAACCACAAATCGCGTTATCGGAGTCGCTGATATATCCGGCGTAGCCGGTGATATTGGATTATGTTTTATTGATTTTAGGTAATTCCAGTGACTAACGCACCATTTCCAATTGACCCCGCATTAACGGCGGTAGCAATTAGTTACAAAAACAGTAAATTGATTGCTGATGATGTTCTCCCACGTGTGCCTGTGGTACGTCAGGAATTTAAATGGTGGAAGTTTTCTATGGAAGAAAGTTTCCGCATTCCAGATACTCGTGTGGGCAGAACTTCAAAGCCTAACGAGATTGAGTTTTCAGCTAGTCAGGAAACAAGCTCAACCGATGATTTTGGCTTGGATGACCCCATCCCCCAAAACGATATTGAGAATGCTAGTGAAGGCTACGACCCTGTGATGAGAGCTACAGAGTCTCTTACAGATTTGGTTCTGCTTGACCGCGAAAAACGAGCATCAGATTTGGTGTTTAACCTTAACTCGTATCCGTCCACTCAACGGGTAACGCTGTCGGGTTCCAGCCAGTTTAGTGACCCTACTAGCAGTCCTATTAGCGTTATTGCTGATGCAATGGATGCAATGATTATGCGGCCAAATATCATGGTCATAGGGCGTGGGGCATTTTCTCCACTAATTCGGCATCCAAATATCATGAAAGCATTTAACGGAAATGATGGGGATAAAGGGAGGGCAACTGCAAAGTTTTTAGCTGAGTTGTTTGAACTCGATATGGTTTATGTGGGTGAGGCTTGGAGTGTAACATCTCGCAAGGGTCAGCCTACAACGACTGCTAGACTTTGGGGTAAGCATATTTCCTTGTTACACCGTGATGGACTTTCTAATCCGGCTGCGGGGACTGCTGGCCGTCCAACTTTTGGATTTACCGCCCAATGGGGGACTCGGATAGCAGGCAAGACATCCGATGCGGATATTGGGCTTCGTGGTGGTATACGTGTCCGTTCTGGTGAATCAGTTAAGGAGAAGATTTGCGCTTCTGATTTTGGCTACTACATTCAAAATGCTGCGGCATAGGGGGAAATTTTGGAAGCTATTAAATATAAAGTTCTCGACCTGCTCAATCACGGTGGCAAACAGTATCAACCAGGTGATGAAGTAGAACTAACTGAACAAGAAGCCGCGCCGCTTGTATCCCTAAACGTGGTTGAACCTTTGCCTGTGGAAGAAAAGGCTCTTAAGAAATGAACTACGCCACCCAAGAGGACATGATTAATTTATTTGGAGAACCAGAAGTGATTGAACTCACTAATCTGGATAATCCAAACTTGGACGCAATTGATGCAACACGACTTGATCAAGCTCTAGACTATGCCTCACGAGAGGTCGATTCTTATTTGCAAGTTGCACAATATCAATTACCACTAACATCAGTCCCCTTGGTTTTGCGTAATAAAGTGGCTGATATAGCCCGATATCACCTGGACTCTTACCAAGTGCGAGAGGATGTGAGACAGCGTTATGAAGATGCGGTTAAATGGCTGCAAATGCTGGCTTCTGGGAAAGTTGGGTTGGGGATAGACAAAATTACTCAGGAACAAATCAGCACTGGTGGGGCGCAATGGTTCAGTCAAGAGCGTATTTTCCCAACTGCTTTGGGTGATTACTATGGTTGATGAATTGTTGATCGACGAAATTGAGAAAGCAATTATTGAACGATTAGAACCGCTAAAAGCCGAGAAATTGAGGATTGAAGGCTTCCCGGATAATCCCGCCGAACTCGGTAAGCCAGTGGTGATTGGACAAATCCTGGTTGGTTACAGAAAGGAATCTTTAAGTAAGCCATCAACTTTTGTAGCCAGCGCCCCTATTATTCAGGATTGGACTTTGAGCTTTGAACTGTCCCTACAATTAAAAAATTTACGTTCTCACACTGGGGCTTACCCAATAATGGGAAAAATCAGAAATCTACTGACAGGCTATAAACCCCCTGCAATCCAAAAGCCTCTATACCAGTCTGAGGGTGGGTTTGTCAGTATTAAGGAAGGGGTTTGGTACTACTCAATGATTTTTTCTGTGAGTTTACAGTTTGTTAAAAAGCCTTGGGAAAATTGATTGTTTTTAATTAAATAGGTGATTTTATGCTTTCAGGTGCAGGTGAATTAGGTATTTTTACTTTAGATCAAGCGACTAAAACTTTAGGCCAAGAAATTTTTTTTCCTGGACTTTTTTATAATTTTGTTTATGCGGGTGAATCTCAAAGTAAAAAGGCTAAGGCTTGGATTAGTGGAAAACGAAAAAACGTTTCTTCAGCGGTGGGTGAAGAAACACAAACTTTAACTTTGAGTTTTCAGTATTTGGACTGGTTTCATTTAGGGTTCGCTTATGATGAATTACCTCAAACATCTAGTAATGTCCAATTGCCAATTGTAAAAACCGCCACTGTCCCAAGCACAACGCCTTTTGAGATTGGTGACACGGATATTACAGTTAATAATGAGTCAAGTGTTAAAGCCTATCTACCAGCAAGAGGAAGTTGGGGAGAGGCAGGGTACAGAAAGCGCGTAACAGCCGCACCTGTAGCAAAGCAATTCAAGGTCGATAGCACCGCTAAAAAGCTTATTTTTCACGAGTCAGACGCTGGGGCTACTGTTCAGTATACGATACTCAAAAGTTATACCTCAATTGAGAGTATTGGTTATGAAAACTCTGCGGATTCCTTTGGGAAACTAAGTTTTATCGGTAAAGGCTACGGTCCAGAATTCCCTAATGGAATCATGATTTACCTGCCCAATATTACACGAAGCTCAATCGTTAGCATGGATACGAGCAGTGATGTACCAGAGTTTTCCATAGATTTTGATGCTAATGTGCCACCAGGTAAGCGTACTCCGCATCAATATTTCAATTTAGCTTCTGCTGCCTAATTCGCGTCACATGGTTTGAGTAATAGTTATTTTGGGGGTGTGTTTGCGCCCCTTTTATTTTTATGATCACTTTGAGCTTTACTGGATTGCCATCACTGACTTTATATAAAATTCCCGACGGTGCTGATGATTTTGTCTTACGTTCAAGAATTGATGTTATCCGGGCTGGTGAACAGACAAACCAGGGTGTTGATACCATAGAAGGGGCGGGGAAAACCTATTTTTTCTGGTCATTCCAAACGGTTGTGTCTGAGGATGAATCGGTTTTATTTGATGAGATATGTAGCAATCAACAAAATTTTTATCAAGGTGGGCAGGATGGCAAAATAACGCTAGTGGATGAGCGATTTTGGGTATCTACCACCGAGTCTACTAAAAATTTGCGTTCGGCTTTTGGTGGCACAGCTACCACTTGGGGCGGGGTTAAATATCGTATTTCCTGTCCGGTGATTCTTGGAGTGCCAGAGAATCACAGTCATCAATTGGCTGAGGATATGTGGTTACTTAGCTTTGATGCCAAAGAGCTAACCGCGTGAGTCCATAAAAGCTTGTCCTGTAGCGGTTCTAGAGATGGCTGGCACGGTATCTCCAATGCGAATTCCTGCACTGGCAATATTTGTTGTTCGTATAGTTCCACCATCTGGGAGATCAATTTTCTGCTGTCCAGTTGCGGGGTCGTATTCTCCCATTGTGCCGTTTACTCCAGATGATGAGGCTTGAGTTAGCTTTTGAGTGGTTTGGGTTTGGCGGTATTGAATCTCGCTATTCATTTGTATTTTTCTACTTAAATTTATTTTCACGGGTGGTAGCTCCAAGAATGTACTTCTGCATTTTCTGGTATTGAGTAAAGAGGATATTTTTTTATTCCCTTGTAATTTATATTGCCAAGTGGATCGATAATCCATTGAGCCACATAAGCTATTTTTTTCTCCAAATCTACACCTATTTCATAAAATTTATTTCCTATTAATGAACATCTTTTCATAGAATCCTCAAGTGCTTTTGTTGGCTGAACATCGCCAAAAATTAACGGATATTCCCCTGGTACTATCTTTTCAGATGTAGCAGATTCTCTTCCTACAATAGATTCATAATAGCTAATAGATTGAAATAGAGGAGCATAGATATTACTCAATTGCCTTAAAAGTCCATTTCTAAAAGTATATGAATTACCGTCTGTAAGAAAATCAATAGCCTCTTCATTGGATCTATAGTTAGTTAAACTATTAGCCCTGAATATTGTATTTCGATGATAGGTTTTGTCTGTGCAAGCAATGCTAGATAGTAGGGTGAAAAAACTTTTACTTTTTGATTTTATACCTATTAACGTACTAGGAAGCCAAGGTAAATTATACTCAACTGATGTTATTTGAAAGGTAAATGTAGCAAAGTTTTGATATATGCCATTATTATTGTCTACATTTAATAAAATTGCGTTAGCTAAAGTGTATTTTTTGCTAGTACTATCATATTTACCTATAGTAAATTCTTTATCTGCGAAAATATTTAATTCCCAATAGACTGGCTCGTATGTAAATCCTAAACCATTGTTATCATCATACCCTATACTTGCATAAGTCGAATTTGTGGGGGGAGTGATGATACTATACACAGAAGTATTTATGCTTGTTCCAGTCACTAACTGCTCAAGTTCAATATCGTGACGGAATATAGAAATGTGAGGTTCTACGTTCAAACTAATAAGTTCGTTATTATTAGATAATATGTACTTAGTTGGTATTCCCGTTATGGTTCTTTGCATTCGGAGTAAATCGCTAATTTCACCATAACTAAAATCTAGAAATCTATTTAAAATAGTAGTACTTACATTAACATCAATATGTTCTATGATTTGAGAATTTATTCCACTAATAATAATATTTTCTGATTTATAATTAACTTCAGAAGATTCAGTAATATATCTCGGAAATCCATAAACCCCAATGCCTTGATTTGGTAATCCACTAGCACCTCCTGGAGTCGCACCACCTAGTCCACCAGCACCCAGCAAAATTTCATCACTTAATACTCTTTTCGATACACCAATGTGTGAAAAATTGACTCCTGTAAGTGGGCTTATGCCAGATAGAGAATAACTGTATTGCGAGTTCTGGTTAAATCCCACAACAATTCTTACAACAGTTTCCTTGACACCTAGTACTGGATCATCATCAATTCGTAATTCAAATCTATTGATCGATCTTTCGTCGGAGGGTGGCTCAACGGTTCTTACTATAGATAAAGGCATGGTGGTTTTGTGTTCACCATTTTTATCTATCAAGAAGCAGTCGGCTTGCCCTGCACCGAAGAAATCTGGGGTGAGAGATAGCGAATCCACTTCCACGATATCAGACATATATCCATCGGTTGTCGCTCTATTGGGGAAAGTACCAGGTATTTCTTGAAAGCTGGAATTGTAATTAAAGAAAAGTCCAGGATTTAACGGTATATATGCGTCGTTATCTCCTAATAACGGTAAACCTCTAGTCATCCCAACAAATGTACTATTTCCTGCATAATAGGCTATTTTGGAGTACAAAGTATTTTGATCTGTCTTGTAGTTTAATAAATATTCAATATCGGGTTTGTTAATGATTATTTGCCTAATATAGTAATTTGGAATGCTTGCGATACTTGGTAAAGAGTATTTAATACTAGCATTAATTTTTCTGTTGCCAAGATTAGTTATAAATTTACTTAATTTTTTATCTACTGTATTTTCTGGCATCTGCCAGACTAATTTAGGAATCGGGCGATCACCGCCAACATAAATTTCGTTGCCAACCGAATATAGAATAGCAACGGGGTACTTCTCTTCCTCTTCCTCTTCCGTAATTTCAATCTCCGTATAATTTTTATAGTCCAGGCTTATGGATTGCGCCCCATAAGCCTGAGTTGATCGAACTGGTGTCCCATTTGAGGTACTGGAATTAAAAAGTTTGATTCCACTTATTGTTTCCCCCCCGTTAGGAAAAATAACTCTATATTTTCCAGATTCTGGATGATATTCACCAATTCTTAAAAGTGGTGGTAGGTTATTCTTTCTTTTTTGAGTAAGTTGATATCTCAATTTACTCTGTTCTTGAATTTTTCGCGTTAAATCATCCATATCTATATCTATTGTTATATCACCGCGTTGTAAACAAATGTTCTTCCTGTTGTATCTATGGTTTGAGTAAATACAAAATCTTCAATTCCTGCTAAAATTCCTTGCTGGTTCCCTCGCACTCCAGTCCCTCCACTTATTACCGCGAAATACCTAAAAGTAATCGAACCAGCAGAAGTTGGAGTAAATGTGATTTCAATCGGACCCAAACTCGCTGAGTCAGTTGGGATATTAATTATGGCTGAAGGCGGGTAAAATAATTTCCTGCTAGAGCCATAATAATCAGGAACCTCCTTTCGTACCCAAATATCAAAATCGTCT
>NZ_KB235896.1:990053-1055552 GCF_000332135.1 Anabaena sp. PCC 7108 | reverse complement strand
GTAATTCAAATCTATTGATCGATCTTTCGTCGGAGGGTGGCTCAACGGTTCTTACTATAGATAAAGGCATGGTGGTTTTGTGTTCACCATTTTTATCTATCAAGAAGCAGTCGGCTTGCCCTGCACCGAAGAAATCTGGGGTGAGAGATAGCGAATCCACTTCCACGATATCAGACATATATCCATCGGTTGTCGCTCTATTGGGGAAAGTACCAGGTATTTCTTGAAAGCTGGAATTGTAATTAAAGAAAAGTCCAGGATTTAACGGTATATATGCGTCGTTATCTCCTAATAACGGTAAACCTCTAGTCATCCCAACAAATGTACTATTTCCTGCATAATAGGCTATTTTGGAGTACAAAGTATTTTGATCTGTCTTGTAGTTTAATAAATATTCAATATCGGGTTTGTTAATGATTATTTGCCTAATATAGTAATTTGGAATGCTTGCGATACTTGGTAAAGAGTATTTAATACTAGCATTAATTTTTCTGTTGCCAAGATTAGTTATAAATTTACTTAATTTTTTATCTACTGTATTTTCTGGCATCTGCCAGACTAATTTAGGAATCGGGCGATCACCGCCAACATAAATTTCGTTGCCAACCGAATATAGAATAGCAACGGGGTACTTCTCTTCCTCTTCCTCTTCCGTAATTTCAATCTCCGTATAATTTTTATAGTCCAGGCTTATGGATTGCGCCCCATAAGCCTGAGTTGATCGAACTGGTGTCCCATTTGAGGTACTGGAATTAAAAAGTTTGATTCCACTTATTGTTTCCCCCCCGTTAGGAAAAATAACTCTATATTTTCCAGATTCTGGATGATATTCACCAATTCTTAAAAGTGGTGGTAGGTTATTCTTTCTTTTTTGAGTAAGTTGATATCTCAATTTACTCTGTTCTTGAATTTTTCGCGTTAAATCATCCATATCTATATCTATTGTTATATCACCGCGTTGTAAACAAATGTTCTTCCTGTTGTATCTATGGTTTGAGTAAATACAAAATCTTCAATTCCTGCTAAAATTCCTTGCTGGTTCCCTCGCACTCCAGTCCCTCCACTTATTACCGCGAAATACCTAAAAGTAATCGAACCAGCAGAAGTTGGAGTAAATGTGATTTCAATCGGACCCAAACTCGCTGAGTCAGTTGGGATATTAATTATGGCTGAAGGCGGGTAAAATAATTTCCTGCTAGAGCCATAATAATCAGGAACCTCCTTTCGTACCCAAATATCAAAATCGTCTCGGACATTCAATGTTTCTTCCGTTATTGTGGTTATTCCACTTCCTATACTGTCGATATCAACAATATTTCCAGTCTTATTGATTTGATCGTAGGAGAAGGCATCACAAATTTGAAATGTATCCTCTGAAACATTGATGACTACATGATAAATACTAGTAGAAATATTTCCCGGTACTCCGCCTCCAGTATTTGAGAATTTAATTCTACTGCCGATTACAAAATCATGACCGGGTGCAGTAATGGTATTTGTATCTATATCCACATCTGTCATAACAACAGATGTCCGATCACCTGTTAATAGTAATCCGTACCAATTGGATGCACTTGAGTGAATAGCAGTAAGCGCTCTTTGTTTTTCCAATGTTGTTTTTTGAAACATAAATAGCCTTAAGTATCTTCTTTTATTTTAACCTATTGATAGGCAAATATATCGTAATCATATATATAATAAGTGTAGTTATTTGTTATTGTTTTTCTGTTATTAACTGAAATATTAATTTCATATACAAGGTCATTGTTAATTTGTGTTTCTGTCTCAGGTTCTATGGGTATATTAATAGAGGAAATATCGGTTGCATATATAAAGATGTTATTGATTTCTAATGGATTCATTAAATAAGCGTAATTAGAAAATATTTCTGTTGTTTTTGCGGCGAAATAATTTTCTTGATTTACAGAAATTAAATAATCATAGTTTGATTTAAGTGATTGAATTTGTTGAATAGGAGATATCGGTGTATCTGGAGATATTGGTATTATTTCTCCAATAGTGGGAATACTACCTAAGTAATTGCCAATAAAGCTAAATACCATCCGGTTTTCTTGCAATACAATCGCTGAAGAATCCATGATGAATGCCCCATTATGGATATTAATTGTACTAAATGGAATTGGGTTTTCCAGCCATTCTTCAATTACTGGAGGCATTGTAATTAATCTAGATCGATACCGCTGATGTTGCAATCTACCGATTAAATTAGCCAGCGACTGACATTCAGGATCACTTGTTAATGTATTACAAGATGTCTGGAATTCTTTTTCATAATAAGGATTAAATGCGGAAGCATAAATTTTAACTTCTCCTGTGACATTTATAGTATCAACTGGGTTATCTGGCTCTTTTGTCGGCCATTCTGGAGGAGTTTGTCCAGTTTTTCTGTCCGTTGATTTTAGCAGTAGTTCACCTAAAGCTTGATAGCTAAATGATGTATTTCCGCTAATTCCTCCTGTTGTTGAAACGTTGACAGTTACTTGATTTCTTTTGTAAGTTAATCGTTTGTATTCATATCGCCTACATTTTGGTGCATTAATTGTATTTGATGTAGCACCATTCCAAGATTCAACAGTTTTTTCCTTTACAGCCAACTCATAGCCATCCAAGTATATTGGCACTAAGGAGTTATAGGGTGTGCCTGTATTTTTATCTACAGCAAAAAGAACCGAATTGGTTGTAATCTTACTTCGTAAGATTCCATCATCAGCACCCTGGATGATCGAACCTGGTAGGTTGTTTGAATATTCCTCTCTAATTATTTGTGCATCGTTGATCATGGATAAATTGCCAGGAAAATCATCTGGTAATGCTATTCCCAGTAATCTACTTATTCGTTTTTCATTTTTAGTCAATCTTCCTTTTAGATCGTAAAAATTCGATTCAATGGTTATTTCTGATGTTTTTAGTAGCGAATTATTAGGGTAGGTATCTGGAAATATAGAAGATAGCGCCTCTTGTAATTGTATTTTCCTGCTTCCATTAACGAAAGGATAAATAGTTTCACGTCTTACTAAAACTTTATCTCCATTAAAATCAGTTTCAAATTCTTCGTTTACTACTGGGTCTTTAGAGCCACATATGGCTATTTTTTCACAATTGCCAATAACTCTAAAGATTTCGGCTGGAATCTCTAACCCAGGTTGCCTCTCAAAAATCTCTACTTGAGAGCGGGAACGTTGAAATAAAACTGGTTTCTGCGTATAAGCAGTTGTTCTTACTATTTCAAGAGGATCGCAGTACAGCCAATACCCGCGTTCTCCGCATATCCTTTGGGCTAAAGAAATATAGGATTCATTGAATTTATTTGGCGGAACCTCAAAATATCCTGGAATGCTAATGATAGGGAATAATCCCGCGAGTTGGAGAAGTTTAATTACAACGTCCTGGCAAGAAACAGATCCAGTGACTTGGAAACCTAATCCTTCAAAATCCTTTGGTGGGGATTCAAAATCTCGTAATCCTAGTTGGTCGGTTATCTCAGCTTGACCAGTGTATCTATCCTCGTCGTAAAAATATCTTTTTATACGGCAGGTTGTAATTAATCTGCCATCAATACTGACTCTGATTGGGTGCATTCCAATTGCCCATCTTTGTGGGTTCACTAGATCATCTAGTGATTCAGCCAATAGTTCAGGATTTAGGGATTCATCAAGCACGAAAGACCCTTGCCATGAATACGGTGTAGAGATTTCGACACGAGGTCTTTGCAAAGTAAATTGGCTAACAAGATGGGTGATATCCCAATCTCCTATGGTTAGTTGCCAATTGGGAACAGCAAAATTTAATGGGGTCATAGTGGCATTGAGGTACGAATTAAGTCCATTGCTTGTGAAACTTGATCTATTTCATTATCTTCCCTATAAAAGTTAAATTGATTTTGACTTATGGGCTTTCTTTGTCGTAAATCATCTCGTAATCCCTGTATTTCTCGTGTTAATTGGTTAAAGTTGCCAGAATTTGAAGGTGCTGGTGATGCGGCTCTGATAGTAACTGGGTTCATCAACTCAGCAACTTTTCGGGCTGAAACTACATAGCTGCTGGTTCCTGGAACTACAACTTCGGAAACTCCAGGGATAAACTCACCACCTGGTCCATCACCCACTAAATATGGTTGTCCCGCTGTCATTGGTCCGCCAGTAAATCGTGATGTCGGGGTTGCAGGTGGCACAGCCGATTCTGCTTCTTTAGCAGCTTTTTCAGCAGCCGCTGCGGCTTCCTGTGCTGCCTTCATGGCTTCAGCAAATTTAGCTGCTTCTAAACCAGCAAGTTCCATTGATTGAGATGCTAGTCTTGTCTTATCCGCTACATCCAACTGTGAACGGATAGCTTCTTGATCAGCCGCTAGTCGCTTTTTCTCATTTTCAGCAAGTTCTGGTTGAAGGGCAACTTGTTTTTGAGCATTTTCGACGTTTTGCTTTGTTAGATCAATTGCCTGCTTTGCTAAATCAACGGATTGTTGAGCATTTTTAATTGCTTCCGTATCTTGGGGATTTTCCTTTGCAGTAGCTAATTTCGACTCGGCTGCATTTAAATCCTGTTTCGCCTTATTTTCGGCTATTTTAGCTTCTAGTAAGGCTCTACCAGCGATAATTTGATTCTTCTGAAGTTCTAGCGCTAATGATTGCTGTTGGCGTTTTATTTCAGCCAAAGCTGCTTCTCGCTTTTGTTGAGCAAGTTGATTTTCAATAGCCTGCCTTTGTTGAACTAAGGATAATTCGGTGATAGCTCCATCTACCACTAATTTGTTCAGTGCAGTTTGCAAAATCGCTTTGGCTTCGGGACTTTCACTTTTATCAATTTCCTTACGCAGTGCCAGTGCTTGCTGGAGAATTTGTATTTCTCCTTCAGTTTGTGTCTGCTGAAGGTTTGATAAAGATTTTTGAACAGCAGCACGAGATTCCAGCAATTGCTTACTAGCATCTATCGCTTGGTTGATAGCGTCATAAGCGGCTTTTTCTTTTTCTAAGTCGGAATTAATGCTGGCACTCGCTCTGAATTGAGCGCCTGCTCTTTCCTCAATGGCTTTAATAGCCGCAGCCCTAATTTGCTGTTGCTTATCATACTCATTCTGGAGTAGCTGAAGTTGCAGGTCAGCGGTACGTTGACGACTGGCACGAATTTTCCCTTGCCTGCTTTCCTCATCCTCTGGGTTGGCTGTTTTAGGCAAAGCCAGTAGTTTGGCTAGTCGTTCCTGCTCAATTTTCAAGTCTTCAGCAATACTTTGGCGTTTGGCATTAAGACGTAATTCCTCAGCCTGTTTTTGGCTGATAACGCCTTGGTTGAGTAATTGTTGAATTTGGGTTAACCTACTTGTTTCCGCAGCCTTAACAGCGTCAGAGGCTTTAGACAAAGATGTTTCTAAGTCTTTGATATAAACCCCTTGTAATTTTCGCAGTCCATCGGTGCGAGTTTTAACAATTTCTACCTGTAATTGTTTTTCCTGATCGGTGAGTTGTTTAGCCGTATCACCACTACCTCTGCCTTCTTTCCTTTCCCTAGCCAGGGCTTGCTGGGTATTTTTTAACCTTATCTCTAACTCCTGTTGCTTCAGAGACGTTAAACGACGTTCACCTTCAGACTGAGATACTATTCCTTGATCAATCAAATTTTGAGTTTGCTGCTGTTTGGCTCTGATATCAGCAAGCCGTCTCTCACCCTGATTTTGTTGAACTTTGGTAATTGCTTCAGCCGCAGCTACTTGTTGTTCAAATGAGATTTTGGTGTTTGCACGAACGGCTTCTAATTCCTTGACGGCTTGTTGTGCAGTGATTTGACCCAACTGTCGTCGTTGCTCAGTCAAGGAAATCAGTTCTTTGGCTGATTGATTAGCACGATTGGAATCACCCCCAGCACCTTCAGATAAAACCCTCCGTGCGTTTTCGGCTTTATCCTGCAATTGTTTGTATGTATTACCAAGAGTGTCTAAAGATTTTGCTTGAACTTGGATGTTGGCTATGGAAGTTTTGAACTGTCCATTTTGTCTTTCCAAGCTAGTCAAGTAAGCATCTATAACTGCAATTTGCCCTTTAAGGGCAATTTTGTTTTCTGTCCCAACTACACTGAGTTGTACTAGTTCTTTCCGTTGATTTTTTAAATCAGTAATAACTTGTTGTGCTGATTGCCTTGCTTTGGTTTCAGATGCTACCTGCTCCTTAGTGAGTTGTATCTTGTCTTTATCAGACTGGTTACGTAGATCAAGAGCAGTTTTTTGTTCCTTGATTGATTTTGTGGCTTGTCCAAGTAAAGTCTCGGTTACACCAGCGTAACTTTGTATGGCTTCCTGACTAAGTTGGGCTGTACCAGCTAATTCAGCAAGATTGTTTTGTGCTTGCTCGAACCCTTCGGTAGCGATGTTAGTTAAATTGACTAATCCTTGAATCAACGGCTGCAACGCTTCAACTAAATTAGCCACAACATCAGCAGACACTTTTAGCCCTGTTATAAATGTGTCTGCGAAAATTTCAGCAGATGGGCGTAAATCTTGAATAGTTGGTAACAGAACATCACCAATACGCATGGCCGCATCGCCAACAGCTTGAGCTAAACTCAAAAATTTGAGAATTGCATCTTGGCTGAAATTTTGTAATTCTTCCTGGTTATCTTTTAGGAAGAGATACAACTCCTCCAGCGTGTTTACTAGTGGCTCCAATAATGGTTCACCTGCGGCTTGTGCGGTGATTTCCAATACTTCTTGGATATTACTGGTAATTCCAGAAATGCTTCTAGCTGCTAATTTATTTCCTTCGACAAACGGGTTCAGTCGATTTCTGAGTTCGTCAACCAAAATACCTTGTGCTTTCCAACTTTGAACTTGTTGGTTAGTAATTCCAAGGTTTTTTGCTAAAACAGAATTTGTATCAATTGTACCAGTTAATATAGAAGTGATTTCCTGCCTAGCTTGATTTAGAGGTAGTCCTATGGTTCCCAGCGCGGCGGCAAAATCTGTGGTTAAGTTTGTAGCTGCACCTATGGCATCTGGCAATTCTTTACTTTGGTTGGTTAAACTAGCTGCTTGTGAGGTAAGAATTTGAAAGGTGTCTATAAGTTGATTACTAGTTACACCAACTATATCTAAACTATTTTCCCGAATTTGTTGTACCGCTTGCTTAATAGGTTCGTTTAATGCCTCAATCGCTTGTGTGGGGTCTTTGATTTCTACTCCATCAGATAGTACTTTGTTAGTAGCTACAAGGTTGGCTCTAGCTGCCAAAAGTTGTTGATTTAGTTGTTCATTTTGCCCTATTAGCAGGTCATAAGCTGGTTTTGCTGTGGCTGCTAGGGTTTGAACTGCTTGGACAACGTTATTAAATTTAAAAGCTAAATCGGCTACGCTAAGACCCGCTTTTTGATTTTGCTGTGTGATGTTAGTAGATGCCGATCCAAGTCCATTTAACGCCTGCTGAATTTGTCTGGTTTCACCAACAGTCCGGTCAGCACCAGATGATTGAAAAACTATGGAAACTTTCATTGCTGACCTCTGGTTAAATCTTCTCTAGCCTTCTGTTGCCATTCACGCTGTTGAGCTTTTTCTCGTTTCTGTGGATCAGCATCTTGCATCTGTTTAGCTCTAGCTTGCATGATGTTTAAAAGCTGATCAGCAGGAAGTGTGCCGGCAAATTCTAAAGCCTTTTGCAAATCCCCTGTATGACTCCATAGTGCTGCTAAGATTTCTTCATAATTCGCACCTTTTTGGCTTTTGACATCACTTTGAGCAGAAAAGTTTAGCTCGACTAAAATTCCCTGCCTGTATTTTTCCCCAGTTTTATACGGGAAAAGCATTTGGAGCATCATGCCAAAATCTATCCATTCCAATGAGATGCCAGAAAGTGCCAGGCATTGGTGGCACAGATGTTGAAAATATTTATTCTGGTCATAAAGCGATCGCACCGTCTCTTGTTCAGGTGAGTTGTTTAAAAATTTTTGTAGCAGAGAAAGACGCGATCGCAGTTCATCACGATTTTTTAGCGAACAGCCGTGAATGAGGCGGTATTCTCCAGCTATATCCTGAAATTCTATACAGTCAAATTCTACGTGAGCTATTTCCATGATGATTGTGAATACTAATCATGGATTAGCTGCTTAAGAAGGAATGTGCAAGGCTGAAATTTTACAGTCAGGTTTTAAATGCGATTTAGGGATGGGCAGCGTCAT
Source organism: Anabaena sp. PCC 7108 (assembly GCF_000332135.1). NCBI lineage: Bacteria > Bacillati > Cyanobacteriota > Cyanophyceae > Nostocales > Nostocaceae > Anabaena > Anabaena sp. PCC 7108. The sequence goes on along the minus strand of NZ_KB235896.1, from coordinate 1,047,377 downwards.
ATGGTTTGACAAACGCGACAGATGGATTGGCTAACTAAATCATGTGACTTTGAGTAACCAAACCATGCGCCGCGCTACACAGAGGCGCAGAGAACGCAGAGAGTTATAATATAAGTATCACCAAAATAAACAAATGTGATTTTATGACTAAAATAGAGTTTACCATTCCCATCCATAGCGTCACAGACACTATCAGAAAAGAAGCAGAAAATAAAGCCAAAGAAGCTTATATAATGACGCTACTTAAACACGGAGAAATTAGCAGTGGTAAAGCTAGTCAATTATTAGGAATTGCTCGATTAGATGTGATTGAGTTAATGTCTAAATATGATATATCTCTGTTTGACGATAGTATGAGTTTAGAGGAATTTCAGTCAGAAATCAATCAAGCGAGAATGGGGTTAAAAGCAAATAATTTATGATTATTGTTTCCGATACAACCCCATTAAGTGAACTTGCTAAAATAGGTAAATTAGATTTACTTCACGCTGTTTTTGGTAGAGTCATAATTCCTCAACAAGTCTATGAAGAATTAACTACAGGAAATCATCCTGCTGTTTTAGCTGTAAAATCAGTATCATGGCTGGAAGTTCGTTCTATAAATAATCACGAACTAATTAAAAATTTGCAATTAGAAACAGATTTAGATTTAGGAGAATGTTCTGCGATTATTTTGGCAGAAGAACTAAAAGCCGATCAACTTTTAATGGATGAAAAAGCTGGCAGAAAAGTTGCTATTAGTAGAGGTTTACCAATTATTGGTTTAGTGGGAGTGATAATTTTAGCCAAAGAACAAGGATTAATTGATAGCGTCAAAAATATTTTGGATGATTTAATAATGAAAGGTACAAGAATCAGCCCTAAAATTTATAATTATGCTCTCATCACAGCAGGAGAAATTTAAAAATTTTCAGGTTCTGATAAAATTTAATATTTGATTTCACGCCAAGGAAAAAAGAAATTTACTAATAACATCCTGTCAATCCTGGACATCCTGATTCTGACAAATACAGTAATAGAAAATAAGACAAAAATGCAACCGATGCAACCTAATGAATGCGGACATTATCCCATTCCCCCTTTAGGTGTAGAATTAGGATTATGGCAAGGAAGTTATTTAAATAATCCTGAACAACTTTGGCTGCGCTGGTGGGATTTGGATGGTAATTTATTATTAGTTGGTAAAGAAGAAGCCGAATTACAAAAATTAAGGGCTGAACAAGCAGAACTTAAAGCAGCACAATTAGCAGCACGATTGCGAGAAATGGGTATTAATCCAGATAAAATAGATTAAGAAATATTTCGCGCAAGGGAAAAAAATGCAAAGGGTTATTTTGTCAAGGGATTTACGGGTTAATTGGGTGAGTTTTTTTGCTGATTTCCTCTTAGCTGGAATGGTTTTTGGTCCACCTATTGCTCCTTTTTTGGCTGCGTCTGGTGTGTTTTTGCTTCCAGGTATTGCGGACATCATTTACTTTATGGGTAATCATGTATGTCCGCAACCTACTATGGGTTTGGAGTTATCGCCACCTTTTATTATGGCGGTTTGTATGCGCTGTTATGGTACGGTGACGGGTTTGTTGATAACTCGGATTTTGTATGGTTTAACTAATGGAAAAGGTGTTTTTTGGTTAAGTCAATATGGTTGGAATGGTGCGGCTTTTGCTAGTGTGTTGATGATGGCTTACCCTTTGGAGTTAGCAGCGCAAGTTTTCGGTTTGTGGGATTTTAATAATTATATTGTTACACCTTTTGGTTTGATTACGGGTTTGGCTTGGGGTTTATTTACTATGCCAATTTTTTATTATCAAAAGCATTAATAAGGTGTATTATTTTTAGTTATTTAATACAACAGATATACGGCAGATTGGAGGTAAATGATGTCCAAAACTATGATTTAGATTGCTGACGGGCTAGAGTTTGTCTAGCTAACCACAGTTTACGATCGCGCAATGCTGACATAGCCGCTTCCCATGTAAAAGTAAATGATTGAAATGTTTCTGGTGTAATTCTGTCTTTGTCTAAAGCTTCCACAACTTTTTCAAATTCATCTAATAATTCAATCCGAATTTTTTCTAGCTGGTTAATATTTTGACAGCTTTCAATTGTTCTGATCAATTTAACAATATCTTGGTTATAGTCATCACCCCGATTTTTTTGCATTTTCTCTAATCGCACTTTCAGCTGCCAAAGCCAAGACCCTAATAACAGGATAAATGTTAAAATTAAGCCAAAATAATCAGCATTTTCCTGGATAAAGTTAGGTTTTTCTCGGTCATAGTAAGCAGCAGCGCCTATATGGAGTGGTAAACCAGTTCCACTAATTGTGCTGGGAGGACTAATATTTGCTGCTAAAGGCATCAATTTTGCCAACTCTTGGCGATAATCATACAAAATTGAGGTTATTTGTCGGATAATACCAGCATCAACAGATTTAGAAGCTAAAAAAGTTCTTTGTAAAGTTACTGTCGGTAAATTTATCGCGGGAATGGGGGGATTTCCTTGATAAGCGCCTTTGGGTATAAATGCTGGTTCAAAGGCGGGCTGAGTGATTTTCATAGCCGCACCTTGATCAATAGCCACTAACCTACCATTACTATTCTGCACCAGTTTCTGTATTGATTTATTCCCTGGGGGACGAACCCGAAAAATTGCATCTATTTGCTGGTTGCGAAAGAGAACATCTGCTTCTTGTTCTGACATTGCTGTGTGTGTAAACTCACTGGGTACTAAACGGTAATGTTTTGCTAATTCCCAAAATGAATTATACTGACCACCACCTTGAGGTGGTAAGGCGATTCGTTTACCTTTGAGTCCAGCAACTTGCTGGATACCAGATTTTTCTGTGACTATTAGCTGAAATGCGTCTGAAAACAAATTACAAATGAGTCGGGCTGAGGGTAAGGTGGGAATATCAGCTTGTGCTGTAGCTAGTTGTACTTTGTTTTCTTCTAGAAGTTTAATATTATCTTCGGAACCGTTAGTTTCTATGACTTGAATTTGAATTTTTGGCTCATGTTTAGCTATGACTTGAGCGATCGCTTGACTTAATATATAACTTTCACTTTGTTTTGATCCTGCCGCAATTGTCAAGCGATGCACTTGATTGATGTCGATAATTATATGTATTGCTAAAAATCCCATGAAGCCCAAGCTTAACAGTAGGGGAATTAGCAATATCGGGTTGGAGAGAAAATTGTATCGACTCAAAAATTTACTCGGCCATAGGTTACGAGTCATACCAATTTTTAATTTGGGATTGGAGTTTGATGGGTAAATTGTAGCAATCTTTTGACAAAGAAGTTGAAAATATGGACAAAAATGCTACTTTACACTTCTAAACCAATCTGTAATTCCCTCAGCCAAGGTCTTCGCCATTTTTTTCTGTTCTTGAGGGTTGACTACGTCTTCAAATTCATAAGGGTTACTCATAAATCCTAATTCTAGCAATACCGAAGGTGCAACAGTAGGACGAGTTAAAGCTAAATTATTCCAAAACACTCCATAGGAAGGTTTACGAAGTTTGTTGACTACGTAATTATGTAAAAATACTGCTAGGCTGTGTGATTGAGGATGATACCAAAAAGTCCCGAAGCCTTTAGTTTTTTCGGCATCGCCATCATCAGGTAAGGAGTTATGATGGATAGAAAGAGCGATCGCAGGTTCTTCTCTACTAATAATCTCCTGACGTTCCACTAAAGAAACATCTCGATCATCCTCCCTTGTCATCACCACCTTTGCACCCCGCTGCACCAACTCATCTCGCAGTAACTTAGAGATTATCAAATTTACATCTTTTTCTAAATATCCTGTTGGACCACTGGCACCAGATTCTTTCCCACCATGTCCTGGATCGAGTACAATTTTGATACCAGATAAAGGCAAGCGTTTTCTAGTTTCAATTTTAGGCGCGTGACGCAAAGTCAAAACCAAAGTAGTTTTGTCATATCTGAGCTTATAACCCCACTGTTGGAACTTTTTGAGGTTAAAAGTATATTTAATCTGTGTGGGATTCACCTGTTGCCAATCCAGTCGAGAAATTAAGGGATTATCATCTAGGCGAATGGTATCTGTTTGGGCAATGGTATTGTAGAGAGTGAGAGTGAAAGAGCGATCACCGAAGGTGGGGCTTTGCCCATCGCTCTGTTCTACACTCACAGGTACAGCAACTTGTAATGGGAAAACTATCTCTGTTGCACCTACAACCTGACGATATCCAACACTGCGAATTACTGTTTGTGGAGGAACTGCACCGGGAAGAATTTTGGTTTCTTTGCTATTAATCCAACCCCCATAGTCTAATCGTAACCAATCACCTTCTCTACCTGTCACTGTTGCCCTTGTCCCTTTTGGTAGGGGTGTAAGTCGTGAATAATCTGTACTAGGTCCAGTTCGAGCCACACCTGATGCTGCTGTCACCTCAGTAACTGGCAGTTGTGCAGGTGTGAGAATTTGAACTTTACCCTCACCAAGTTGAGTCACAGTATTACCATTCAATGCCAAACTAAATTGAGGTTGTCCCAAATCGGCAGCATTGGCCACTGTTGTGCAGCCTTGATATTTGCTAGGACTAGAAGCAGTAGGCTGATTTCGCCCCGTCAGTACACCAGAATTAGGAGGTAATTGGACTTGTGACGGTTGGAGTGAAAGGGGAATAGTTTGATTAGCCAGCTTGACGGAGACACTAGCTAGAGGGGGAGCAATAGCCCCAAAACATATCAGTTCGCCCGGTAGTCTAGCAATATCCGCAGCAGGAGTTAGAGAATCTTTAGCAAACCCTAAACTTTTTGGTAATTCTGGCTGAGTAGAAAGCCTTGTGACTTTAATCTCTCGTTCTTGATTTTGGTAGATAACTGTAAACACATTCTCCCCTAACCGCAAGGGGAAACTGGGAGAAAAATGACCAGTTTTACTTCGGCTAATTAGCTTACCATTAATGAGAACTTGCCCATTTGGCGGCGCGGTACCAATAAAAAATATTTTTTCTGTACTGGTTTGGTAGTTTGTTGGGGGAAAAACTACTACAAGAGAGGTTTGTGCTAAAGCCACTGAGGAGGTGAAGAGAAAGTTAAATACTACTAATACTAATAGTTTATTCACGGCAAAAACACAGAAGATTTCACGATAGTAATTGTGGGACAATAACCAGGAATGAATAGAAATTCAAGGATGAAAACAAAGGCAAATAAATCGCATAAAAGCACGTAAATTTGTCGGCGGGGGGTAATTCATCCTTCATACTAGCGTAGTACAGCAGAAATCATTGAGCAGATAAACTTAGCTTCAAAGCTTGTCAGAACAAACTTGTAAAGCTACTGATACATGATAACTGACCACACACACTTGTTTTCAGGCGTAAACACAATTTCTCCCTCAGGAGATGGAATGTATTTTTAGAAGTTGCTAGAAATTGAAAATACTATGACTAAGTTTATCTTTGTAACTGGAGGCGTTGTTTCCAGTATTGGTAAAGGCATTGTAGCAGCAAGTCTGGGACGATTGCTAAAATCGCGGGATTATTCGGTGTCGATTCTCAAACTAGATCCCTATATTAACGTTGATCCAGGGACAATGAGTCCTTTTCAACACGGGGAAGTTTTTGTGACCCAAGATGGTGCAGAAACAGATTTGGATCTGGGACATTACGAGCGCTTTACTGATACTTCAATGTCTCGTCTGAACAGTGTTACTACTGGCTTAATTTATCAGTCAGTTATTAATAAGGAACGCCGAGGAGACTATAATGGCGGCACAGTTCAGGTAATTCCCCATATTACTAATGAGATTAAAGAGCGGATTATTAGAGTTGCTAAAGAAACTAATCCCTCAGCAGTAATTACTGAAATTGGTGGTACTGTAGGTGATATTGAATCACTACCGTTTTTAGAAGCAATTCGTCAATTGCGGAAGGAAGTAGGACGGCGAAATGTTCTATATATGCACGTCACTCTTTTGCCTTGGATTGCGGCAGCGGGAGAAATGAAAACTAAGCCGACTCAGCATTCTGTTAAGGAATTGAGATCAATTGGCATTCAACCAGATATTTTAGTATGTCGGAGCGATCGCCCCATCCCTGTGGGCTTAAAACAAAAGTTGTCAGAGTTTTGCGACGTACCAGTAGAATGCGTGATTACCAGCCCAGATGCCCCCAGTATCTATGAAGTACCAGTAATTTTAGAACGGGAAGGATTAGCAGAGCAAGTCCTAGACTTACTGCAAATGGAACAACGCCAACCCAATTTGACGCAGTGGGAAACTATGGTAGAACGGATGTATAATCCCAAATACAGCGTCGAAATTGCCATTGTTGGTAAATATGTGCGGTTAAGTGATGCTTATCTTTCCGTAGTCGAGTCGTTACGTCATGCGGCTATTGCTACTCACGGTGATTTGCGTTTACGGTGGGTAAACTCGGAAGCTTTGGAAAATGAACCGCCGGAAAATTATCTTTCTGGTGTTGATGGTATTATTGTTCCTGGCGGCTTTGGTAGCCGAGGCATAGATGGGAAAATTGCCGCGATTCAATACGCACGCGATCGCCAAATTCCCTTCTTAGGTTTATGCTTGGGAATGCAATGTTCTGTGATTGAATGGGCGAGAAATGTAGAGGGACTAGTCAATGCAAATAGTGCCGAATTTGATCCCTACACTAACTATCCAGTTATTAACTTGTTGCCTGAACAGCAGGATGTAGTTGATTTAGGCGGAACTATGCGCTTGGGGCTTTATCCTTGTCGTATTCTTCCCAACACTTTGGCATTTGAATTATATCAAGAAGAAGTAATTTATGAACGTCATCGCCATCGTTACGAGTTTAACAATGTTTACCGCAATCCCTTGTTAGAGTCGGGCTATGTCATTAGTGGGACTTCTCCCGACGGACGTTTAGTCGAAATTGTCGAATATCCCCAGCACCCATTCTTTATCGCTTGCCAATTTCATCCCGAATTTCAATCTCGTCCCAGCACCCCTCATCCTTTATTTAAAGGATTTATGTCAGCTGCTATTTCTCTGGCTCATCCTACCCCCACTACACCAACACCTGTGGAAGTTTCTTAGGAATTTCTGATACAAAATACAAAACATAGCAGAACAGGCGTAAAAGTCTGTTTTTATCTGGGTTTTATGCTCAGTTTCTGTCAATACCTTACCTGGCAACAGCTATATGTATTTTGTATCAGCCTTAAAGTCAAACGGCATCAAGTAGAATTTGGCAAAAAAGGCAAAAGCACAAAAAATTTGCAGCCATACTGGGTAAAATTACTTCTAGGAGAAGCAATAATATGTAGTCAGTGTTGAGGAAATTTTGTGGCTTACTGGGTAAAAATACAAGATCAAAGGAAAGAATATGTAATTAACCTTGACCGTATAAATACTTTTTGTTATGAAAAGAACGGTAGACTTACCTTTTGGATACCTAATAGCTCCATTCCTATCGTCATTAACCCCCAAAGCAATGGGGAAGACTATCAGAAGATTTCGGAATATATACAATATATCCAAGGACTGGAATTAGATAGTGCTTATTGGGTAACAATAACTTACGACAGAAAAGAATATATTATTAATCTCAACTGTATTAGTTCTTTTTGTTATGAAGAGAACGGCAGGATAAGTTTTTGGTTGCCGGATGTTACTTTTCCTATTATTATCAACCCCGTAAGTAATCTAGAATCTTATGAAAAGATTAGACAATATCTCAAGGAACATACAGGATATTCTTTGCCTGACTGATTAATGTCTGATTGACCAACAAGGAAAAATATTGTATTGAAATAAGTATATTTGAAAATCTAACACACAAGTAATTAAAATAAATAAACAAAATTTTTTATGAATACATCTCCAACATTACAACAGTTAAAAGTAGAATTGATCACACCAGAGAATTTTCAGCGTTATGGACAGGTGATATTTCCTAGTGGAGAGAGGAAGACTTTTGATGCAGAAGAGGCACATTTAAATTTACAAAATGGCATTCCCCGCTTTTATATTATGCGACTGCACAACAAAGGCCGGAAGTTTCATAAAATTACTCGTCATGAACAATGTACTCAATGTTTGGGTTCTTTGGAAGGTAAGGATTGGTTAATAGCAGTTTGTCCACCTGATCATGATATTAATGAACCTCGATTAGATGAGATTGCTGTTTTCCGCATTCCGGGAGATTGTTTTATTAAGTTAGAGGTAGGAACTTGGCACGCAGGACCATATTTTGACCATGAGTTTGTAGATTTTTATAATTTAGAGTTGAGTGATACCAATGTAGTTGATCATTTCACTCATGATTTTATGAAAAGTCATCAATTAGAGTTTGAGATGGTGTGAAGAAAGCCGTAATTCAATAATTCAGATTCAACAAGTCATATCTATGCCTACGCTTGTGTAAGGGATAAAGTAAGCTATGCGAATGCACAATGATCTGAATTGATACAGATATGAATTTATGTTAAACTTGAATTGGAATAAATATTTGAATGTTATTTCAATGGAAATTACTAAACTGTCAAGTCAAGGTCAAGTTACTATTCCCCAAGTCTTAAGAGATCAGTATCATTGGGAAGATGGTCAAGAATTAATAATCATTAATTTGGGTGATGGAATTTTATTAAAGCCTAAAAAAACTTTTCCAGAAACCAAATTAGATGATGTTGCTGGTTGTTTGAACTATCAAGGAAAAGCCAAAACAATTGAAGAAATGGATCAAGCAATCGCTCAGGGAATAGAAGAATTATGGAATCAATGATTGCTATTGATACTAATATTATTGTTAGATTTATTACTAAAGATGATGATCTACAGTATCAACAAAGTTTAGCATTATTCAAAAGTAAAAATATTTTTATTCCTGATACTGTAATCTTAGAAACTGAATGGGTGTTGCGGTTTGCTTACAAATTTAAAGCTTGGGAAATTTGTCAAGCTTTGAGAAAGGTTTTTGGTTTACCTAATGTTTATTTAACTAATGAAAAGTTAATTTTACAAGTTATTGAATGGCATGAAAATGGTCTTGATTTTGCAGATGCTTTTCATTTAGCTTCCAGTAATCATTGTTTAGAGTTTTATACTTTTGATGAAAAATTTATTAAAAAGTCTCAGAGTTTATCTAATTCAATAGTCAAAAAGCCTGATTTGTAAATTAGTATATTTAAAGCGATCGCTCTTCATAAAATCATACCCCAATAGCGATCGCACTCCCAAACCATAAGCAAAGAGCGATCGCTCTTTCAATATATCAATATCTATCACAGGAGCTAATTATTTAGCTTTATCTCGTTCATATTCACAAAAAGGCTTTATTTTATCTATGTAATCTATACACATATTTAATAGGTATTCCAAATTATTTTCTTCCCTATTAGAATCGTTAAAAACAATCGCTATATTATGTAAATATGAAACTATTTGAATTAATCTTTGGTGCATATCCCGACACTCATAAGGAGTAAGGAGTATAACCTATCTCCAAGGATTATTTTTCTCCTGTTTATAAATTACTCAAACCACAGCAAACTCTGTCAAATTCCGAGTTTCAGGATCATGAAAAGCTACAACAATATCCTCTTTTGGTACACATTCCCTTAATAACTCAGTTGCTTTGATAGAGTTTAAATTATTCATTTTCCAAGCTATCAAAAGGATTAAGTAATTTTAACTCAGTAATCCAACGAAAATCATCAATATTTCTAGTAACAACACTTAAATCATGAACTAATGCTGTTCCGGCAATAATAGCATCTCCTAAAGACATTTTTTTCATTTGTTTTAGTCTTACTCCTTGCTCAATTACAGCTTGAGAAATTGATAAAATTTGAGAAGCATTAAAAAACTCCTCAAAATAGGTTTTGTCTTCATAATTTAGCTGATGATAACCCAATACTTCGAGACAAGAAAGAGCAGATACATAAGGAGAATGTTCAGCGATAAACCCCCTTAAAAACTCATTTTCTGCTTGTGCTGCATAGATAATAATATTGCTATCAAGTAACATCATTTAATCACGATTAGGAAGAGATCGATCTTGACGAATTTCTTGTTGCCATTTTTGTGGATCAATTTCCTCAAAAATTTTCTTTGTTGAGATTTTTCTTAACACTTCTGCCATTTTTTGACCATTAGATTTAGTTTTAGGTGTTGCTGTTTCTTCTAATAAAGTAATATGCACCTTTATTGAACTATCCAATTCTATTTCAGGAGTTTCATCAACCCATTGAATAGAATTATTTTTCAAAATAGCGTTAAAAGTTTTTAACATGATTTTTTTCACCTATTAATAATTAGCTAATCAAGGTGAGCTATTAAAACTCACCCTAACTTACATTATACTAACAAAATTTTCTCATTATAAATTACTCAAGCTACAGCAAACTCAGTCAACTTACGAGTTTCTGGATCATGAAAAGCCAAAATAATATCCTCTTTTGGTACACCTTCCCTTAATAACTCCGTTGCAATACCTTCCTCAGTCCAATCTTCCTCAATGTAAATCTTCTCATTTTTAATTCTCACATAAACCGAAATTGCTTTCACTCTTTTATTATTCTTCCAGCCAATATTAAACCAAAGATATTGACTTCTTTGATCATCAAACATTAATACCTCATCTATATCAGGATCAGGTACTTGTGCTGAGATTCTTTCATATTCAGTGAGGATTTGTTTGATTATATTTTGATAATGAGTTAGCTTGTCCATTTGATAATCTCCTCTTTATTAATATCAACAACCAACAATGAAATTTGATATTTTTGTAAAATTAATTCAATTGCTACTTGTTTAAAAAACTTCTCATAAATCTTTTCACTAATTGCTAAATAAACTTTATACTCAGGATGAGTCAGAGAAAGAAAGGTTTGATAAATTAGATATTGTCCTAACGCTGTTTCAAATTCACGCATAGGAGAACGACTGAGAAAACTTTTAATTTCAATAACTATTTTTTGTCCTTCTCTTGTTGCAGAAATTGTTTTTTCACCAGCTAAATCAGCAAGTAATTTAACTTCTTCATATTTAATTGGATAAGGATCAAAAGTAATAGTCCACCCATCCTTAATTAAAGCATTTTTAACCGCATCATGGTAAATATTTTTTGCTGGCATTATTACCCTGTTAATAACACTTGATTTTCTAGCATCAAGATAATAACATCTTTTTTACCTCGGCTAAAGATACTGAAAGACTATCTTTCTCTTCTTCTTTAGCATCACGCAAATCTTTTAAATCTTCCAAATCTTCTAACAATTCTTTAATCTTTAAAAATTCCTCATAAGGTAAAATAGCAAATTGTTTTTCACCATTTTTTGTTAAAAACTCAGGATGTAATTCAATCATTTTTTAAAACTCCAGTTATTCATAAGCTTTACTACGATGCTTAACCCTATACACGATTATAGTTTGTTCTTCTAATTCAAACAAAACTCGATAATCACCAACTCTTAAACGATATTCTGGAGTAAAATTTGTTAAGCGTTTTACATCTCCCTGTAAATCATCTTGCATTGCTTCAATTTTATTGATAATGCGTTCTCTTTCATTTACAGGAATTTTCTGTAAATCTTTAATAGCTTTGGGTTTAAATTCTATTTGGTACTGCACATATTCTAACCTTTTTCAAAACATTCAGGTGAGCCATCAAGACCCACCCTAACCTAAATTACACCAAAGCCGCCTGTTCCTCCTTACTAATCACCCTACCCTCATCCTCAAAACCAACAATTTGATCAAAGTTCAAATAACGATACAAATTATCAGCAAAAGGATGAATTCTCTCGGCGACAATATCCAAATATTCCTGCACATTAGGTAGCCTTCCCAACAAAGCACAAACTGCTGCTAATTCCGCCGAACCTAAATACACTTGTGCGCCTGTTCCCATGCGATTATTGAAGTTACGAGTTGAGGTAGAAAACACAGTTGTATTATCATCAACTCGCGCCTGATTTCCCATACATAAACTGCATCCTGGAATCTCAGTTCTGGCATTTGCAGCTACGAAAACGTCATAAACACCTTCTGCTTTTAATTGGTGTTCATCCATTCTTGTAGGTGGTGCTATCCACAAACGAGCATTTACCTTACCAGCACCTTCCAAAACCTTCGCAGTTGCGCGATAATGTCCGATATTTGTCATACAAGAACCAACAAATACTTCTTGTACAGGATCATTGGCAACTTCCGATAATAACTTAACATTATCAGGGTCATTTGGTGCAGCTACAATTGGTTCTTTGATTTGGCTTAAATCAATTTCAATTATTTCTGCATATTCCGCATCTGCATCGGCTGACATTAACACCGGATTTGCTAACCATTCTTCCATTTTCGCTACTCGGCGCATAATGGTTCGCTCATCGTGATAACCCCGTGCTACCATGTTTTTTAACAGGGCAATATTAGAACGCAAATATTCCGCAACTGTTTCTTCACTCAACTTAATTGTGCAACCAGCACAAGAACGTTCTGCGGAAGCATCGGTTAATTCAAAAGCTTGTTCAACTTTCAAATTTGGTAAACCTTCAATTTCCAAAATCTTGCCAGAGAAGACGTTTTTCTTGTTCTGCTTCTCTACAGTTAACAACCCTTTTTGCATGGCTACATAAGGAATTGCATTAACAATATCTCTCAATGTAATTCCTGGTTGCAATTCTCCTTTAAATCTTACTAAAACTGATTCTGGCATATCCAAAGGCATTACACCCAATGCACCAGCAAACGCAACTAAACCAGAACCCGCAGGAAAGGATATTCCTAATGGGAAGCGAGTATGTGAATCTCCACCTGTTCCTACGGTGTCGGGTAACAACATCCGGTTTAACCAGGAGTGGATAATACCATCACCAGGACGCAAGGCCACACCACCACGTTGTGCAAAAAAGTCGGGTAGTTCTTGGTGGGTTTTGATGTCTACTGGTTTGGGATATGCGGCTGTGTGACAGAAACTCTGCATTACTAAGTCTGCACTGAAACCTAAACAAGCAAGTTCTTTTAATTCATCCCTAGTCATTGGTCCTGTAGTGTCCTGAGAACCGACTGTAGTCATGATTGGTTCGCAAGATGTCCCCGGACGCACACCAGATAAACCGCACGCCTTACCGACCATTTTCTGAGCTAATGTGTAGCCTTTTCCGGTGTCGGCTGGGGCTTGGGGACGGATAAATAAAGTGCTGGGTTCTAAACCCAATGCTTGACGGGTTTTATCGGTGAGGGTACGTCCAATTAATAAGGGGATACGTCCACCGGCGCGAACTTCGTCTAAAATGGTGTCAGGTTTGAGGCTGAAGGTGGAAATAACTTCTCCTGCGGCGTTGAGAATATCACCTTTGTAGGGATAAATGGTGATTACGTCACCGGTTTCCATTTTGCTGACATCGCATTGGATGGGTAATGCACCGGCATCTTCGGCTGTGTTAAAAAAGATAGGTGCGATCGCACTTCCTAATATATAACCTCCGGCGCGTTTGTTGGGAACAAAGGGGATATCATTTCCTAAATGCCATAACACAGAATTGATTGCAGACTTACGAGATGAACCTGTACCAACCACATCACCGACGTAAGCAACGGGATGTCCTTTTTTCTTCAAGTCTGCAATGGTTTCTAAACTTCCCGGTTGACGGGTTTCTAACATTGCTAAAGCGTGAAGGGGAATATCAGGACGGGTGGTAGCGTGGGTTGCGGGTGATAAGTCGTCGGTGTTGGTTTCTCCGGGAACTTTGAAAACGGTGACGGTGATAGCTTCGGGTAATGTGGGACGCAGAGTAAACCATTCTGCTTCTGCCCAAGAGTCTACCACTCTTTTAGCGTAGGGGTTGGTTTTTGATAATTCCAAAACATCATGGAAAGCATCATACACCAACATAATTTTGCTGAGGGCGTTGGCTGCATAAGCGGCTATAGGTTCTTTCCCTTGTCCCCCCATAACTAAAGGTGCTGCTGACGATTCTGATTCAGAATTGCTGGAAACTTGAAGTAAATCAATTAAAGATTGAACATTGTAACCACCAATCATTGTTCCCAGTAATTCTACTGCATCAACTGGGGAAACTAAGGGACTAGTAATTTCTTCTTTCGCAATTGCTGTGAGAAATCCAGCTTTTACATAAGCAGCTTGGTCAACTCCGGGGGGAATGCGATCGCGTAATAAATTTAATAATACCTCTTCTTCACCTTTAGGTGGATTTTTCAGTAATTCACATAATTCTGAAGTTTGTTTTGCGTCCAATGGTAATGGGGGAATACCCAGTTGTGCGCGTTCTTGGATGTGTTGTTGGTATTCAGCTAACATGATTTAGCTTTTCTCCTGTAATGTCTTGTTTTCTTTATTTTATTGTAAGGGAATTGTTACAGGAGTTACGAATGGACGGAATTGATTATCAAGAACAGTTTATAGTTTAAAATTAGTGGATTTATTCCAGAAAAGAATTTTATTTATGGTCATTTTTTAACAACATTATTTAATGGTTGGGTAGGGGTGAACGGCCGTTCACCCCTACAATATAAATTAATATATGAAAAATATATCTAAACTTGAATCTAATCACCTATAATCCTGATATACATAAAGTTTAATCTTATGACCTATAATCCTGATATACATAAACGCCAATCAATTCGTCTTAAAGGCTATGATTATTCTCAATCTGGTCTTTATTTCATTACAATTTGTTGTTATCAACGTGAATGTTTATTTGGAAATATTATAAATAATCAAGTGATATTAAATAATTTTGGTGAATTAATCAAAGAAGAATGGTTAAAATCAGCATAAATCCGCAAAGAAATTGAATTATATGAATTTGTAATTATGCCTAATCATTTTCATGGAATTGTTATGATTAATCACGAAATAAACAGAGATAATAATGTAGGGGCGAACGGCCGTTCGCTACCACAAATCCAATCATCAGCACCAAGAATATCAATGAAACCAAAATCTTTATCATCATTAATGGCAGGTTTTAAATCAGCAACAACTAAGAAAATTAACGTCATTCGTAATACACCTCAAAATTCCGTTTGGCAACGTAATTATTATGATCATATTATTAGAAATGATGAATCTTTAACAAAAATTAGAAAATACATCCAAAATAATCCTTTATCTTGGGAAAATGATCAATTACATCCTAATAATCCTTCTAAATGGTAATTAGTACGATCTCTTGCTGAATATTTATTAATTAAAAATAACCCCATCCTGTAAATCCTAAAATCCTGGATATCCTGATTCTGACAATTTCATCCTCAAAAATAACCCCATCCTGTAAATCCTAAGATCCTCGATATCCTGGTTAATTTGTGATTCAGAACTGGTAAAAAAAGATGAGATTTAATAGCCCTGTTGGTATAATACTTTTTTGAATGTTATTGAATTTTCAATATTTTCCCCATCAAAATAGGATTAAAAAATATTTTTTCCACAATTCCCTTGTTTATGCACCTATTTATCAGATAAAATAATTGACCTGTTATCTGTCACACATTCCTTGTGTATATGTCCACAACCTACACCGTCGAAATTAACCACCAAGGCACAATTCATACCTTACAAGTGCCTGATAACGAAACCATCTTATCCGTTGCCCACGCTGCTGGTTTAGATTTACCAACATCTTGTGGTGCAGGTGTTTGCACAACTTGCGCTGGTCAAATTAGCGAAGGAACTGTAGATCAAGCTGATGGCATGGGTGTGAGTCCAGAACTGCAAAAACAAGGTTATGTATTGCTTTGTGTTGCTAAACCCCTTTCTAATCTGAAACTTGTCACCGAAAAAGAAGACATAGTTTATCAATTGCAGTTTGGAAAATAAACCTAAAAAGATGAAGTGGAATGAAGTTAAAATAAAAATAAAAATTTTCAACTCCACACTTCATCATTGATTCTAAAATCAGCTATTCTAGAAAACACAAAGCCACAAAATTTACCACTATGACTACTCATTTTATTACTGCTGAAATCGACCTTCAAGAAACCCCCACAGAATTACAAAAAGCCATTGAGACAGAATTGAAAAAACAAGGTGAACCCCTGCGTTGGGCTATTACCTCCGTAGATAAGTCAAAGGAAAAAGCTACAGTGGAAGCTGTTGTCACTAAGTAGGGGCTTTTAGTCCGTTCTACTATGCATCTTCCCTATACAGCTATTCTCATCATCCCTACGGGCATTGGGGCAGCAATTGGCGGTTATGCCGGAGACGCATTGCCCGTAGCTAGACTCATATCACAGGTGTGCGATCGCCTGATCACTCACCCCAATGTCCTCAATGGCGCTAGTTTGTACTGGAATCTCCCCAACACTCTCTACGTTGAAGGTTATGGACTTGACAAATTTGCCTCACAATGCTGGGGGCTGCGTCCCGTCCATAGCAACCGAGTAGGTTTGCTTTTAGACCAAGCCATTGAACCAGAACTCATGCTGCGACACCTGCAAGCCGCAGACGCAGC
This sequence comes from Anabaena sp. PCC 7108, assembly GCF_000332135.1. Classification (NCBI taxonomy): domain Bacteria; kingdom Bacillati; phylum Cyanobacteriota; class Cyanophyceae; order Nostocales; family Nostocaceae; genus Anabaena; species Anabaena sp. PCC 7108. Next base: position 1,030,935 of record NZ_KB235896.1, on the reverse strand, counting down.
TAGAGCAACCCTGGGATTAACCATCACCAATCATGTTGTCACAGATGCACCATTAAACGTAGAATTGCGTACTTCTGCATCGGGTGCGAGTTGGGGAACAATTGGCAACCCAGATAGCTTATTACGAGCAGCTGAGATATTAATTAAGAAAGAAGGAGCAGATGCGATCGCAGTCGTAGCCCGTTTTCCTGAAGATATAGATGAAAAAGCAGTTCAGAACTACCGACATGGAAAAGGAGTAGACCCTCTAGCAGGTGCAGAAGCCGTCATTAGCCATTTATTAGTCCGCACCTTTCAAATACCTTGCGCCCATGCTCCAGCCCTTTCTACAGCCCCCCCAGACCCTGATTTATCCCCTCGTTCGGCTGCCGAAGAACTGGGCTATACCTTTTTACCCTGCGTTCTTGTTGGCTTAAGTCGCGCTCCACAATTTATTATTAAGAAGGAAGTTATCAATTCTTTACCAGAAGATATCTGGGCAGATCAAGTTAATGCCATTATTGTACCTGCAAACGCTTGTGGTAGCAGTGCTTTACTAAGTTTAAGCCACAAGCAATGTCAAATAATTACAGTCGCAGAAAATAAAACCCTCATAGAAGTTTCTGCTCCAGCGTTGGCAATCAAATCCATACAAGTAAACTCATATTTAGAAGCAGTAGGAGTATTAGTAGCTCACAAAGCTGGTATTAATACATCATTCATTAGTCAAAGAACAGAGAATAGGGAATAAAAAGTTTTTACCAATTACCCATTACCAATTACCCATTACTAATTACCCATTACCCAAACGCCTGTGGTTGAACAACAAAAGCAAGAACCAGAAATTCCTTACCTCACACGCATCCAAGTACTCGTAGCTATGGGTGCAACTGCGGTTATTTTGTGGATAGTCGCCAAACTATGGTTGCGCTTTGGCAACTTTCCTATATTTAAATTGTACTGGTACGAAAGGGATCTCTTCTTGGGACTGGGGTTGGGTTTAATGATCACTGTGTTCAGTGGTTTAGCTTACCGCTTTTCCCCTCCCTATCGTAAAAGTGCTGATTATTACCTAGAACTAATACTTAAGCCATTAGCTTTACCCGACTTGATATGGCTGGGATTACTACCGGGGTTAAGTGAAGAACTATTATTTCGTGGTGTTATGTTACCAGCTTTAGGCGCTGATCATGTAGCCATCATTGTCTCAAGTCTTTGCTTTGGTGTTTTACACCTGAGTGGTTCCGAACAGTGGCCTTATGTGATTTGGGCAACTCTTATCGGCATCATTCTAGGTTATAGCGCTCTACTCAGCGGTAATTTGTTAGTTCCAATTGTGGCTCATATCCTCACAAATTGGCTATCTAGTTATTTATGGAAAACACGTAAATTGGTTTAATATAGCAGGTGACAGTCTCAAAAGACTTTTCAGACTGTCACCTGTCACCTGTTAAGAGTCACCTGTTATAAATGCTATGGTTCTCACACTTCCCACTTGATCTTGTCAACAGGCTGATAAAGTTGCTTGTTTCTTAGAAATCATCAAGATACTGACTCAGACGACTAATTACAGGGTCAACTTCTTGCGGAGTGGGATTAGGAGTAGAAACAAAATTGTTAACTACTTCTGCTGCTGGTACTGATGAGTTTGAAGACTGATTATATACTCCTTGATTAAGGATAATTGCCAATTGTGCCACTTGTTGAGTAAGTTGCAATATTTGGCTTTCCATCGCCTCCAAACGGTTGGATTCCTTAGCAAAAAAACGTTCCTCAAGTCCAGCCATTTGACGTTGCAACTCACCGATTTGTTGTTCCATCGGCAGTGATGCTGTATTCGGAGAAGGTCGTACAGAGTCCGGTACACATAAAGCTTGCCATAGAGCCTCTTTACAGAGGTCGCTGAAAGTCTTTTCGGGCTGTGCCTCCAAGTAACTTTCCACCTGTGCCAACAAGCTTTCATCCCCAATTTCTGGATTGAAAGTGACGGATTTAACTACCTTTTTTGACCATTGGAACATCAGTTTTATTACCTAGCAGAGCGAACAGCAGACAATTGTGCCTCTCCGTAAAGATACTGCCCTAAAGCGTTAGCTTGGCGAGAGGGTGAAGCCAAATGGGCATTAATCTTAGCTTCTTTGAGCAGACGTTGAATATCTTCCCAGAAGAATTCTCCACCGCCACCAGTGATAATCACATCAGTTACACGCTCTGGCAACCAGGCTAAAACGCGAGAGCAAATTTCTCGTGAAAACTGCTCTGTGAGGTTAGGTAGAAAATCGTCTAAGTTTGTGGGCTTGCTTTCACCTTTAGGCCGATAAAAACGCTCGCCTTTAGGCTTATTAACCGCAGAAATCAGTGCTAGAGATTGACTATCAGCCCCGTGTATTTCGTTAGCCACCAGGTCATAAAACTTGTTCATACCAAAGTCTTCACTTTGAGAAAGACCTCTGGCAAAGCGGAAATTATCCACCATGATACAATCAATCGTTTGATGACCGATATCGACAATACCTACTGACATTTTTGTAAAGTCAGGGGCTGTTGCTGGTTTATTAGGTTGAGCTTCAGACCACAGCAAACTGCCATAACCTTCTGGCATTACCCAAACTTTAGTGATATTGAGCGACAAAGATTCACCCCGAAAATTCAATACATGGGGTCCGGTTACTAAGCTGATTAACTGGGCTTTTTCCCGTTCAAATTGTTCTAGAGACAGGAAAGGCAAACCGACGATTACAGAAATCTCGTCTTTGAGTTTAAAATAACCAGCACAAGCCAGAACTTTAGCTAGTGCGTCATTGACCTTAGATTGTCCGACTCCTAGATTTGCCCCAAAATCCGCTGCTAATTGTCCTACAGCATAGCCACTGCCTTGATATTCCAGCCACAAATCCATTAAAGGATCAGTTGCCTTCGATTCAAACACGCCACCTCGGATTTCATCAATTGACATCTGCTTGACATTGGCAGGAATGAAAGCCACATTCCCAGGTTCGCGGCTGACACAAGTTTTAGTAGAGGTTCTACCTAAATCCACGCTGAGAATATTTTTCCCTGAACTATTCGTTGGTGGCTTATTAGCATTGGGATTACTATTTAGTGGGGTTGATGCTACTCGGTTCATGGGAATAGCAGCGGCATTCATCGGGTTAGCTACTGGGGGTTGGTCTGTCATAAAAGCTCCTATGTGGTAACTTAACTGTAAAAACTTATCATGCCCATCTTACAAAAATACGAGCTATGAAAAATTCTAGATTGGGTCAAGTGTAACTAGAAATACGTCGAAAATTATTGTAGGTTATACCTGCGCTGGGCTACGCTAACGTGAATTTAACATTATTTGACATCATAGTGTCGGCGAATTTTGCACAGATGTCATCCCTAATAACCCATTAACAGCCTTAGTGCTTCAGTTTCTAGTTCCTTCTCGCTTGCGCTTGAATACCAAAAAAATATAAGAACTAGATCCCCAATCACTATGTTGGATACACGCCCAGAGTGTTTGTCCACAAGTTCATACTTAATACTTAATCAGCATCCTGAGTACATTAGTAGACTTATCTCAGTAGTACTATTCAGGATTATGTATTTAAGTCAGTTAGGGAGAAGCGAAGACAAAATCAAATTTTTAATTTTGTCTTGCTTCGCCATTGTTTAGGCAGTTGGAGTTAATGATTGTACTCTCGATTCCGATTGCCAGTCTAATGGGTTCCAAACCCGCTCTTCCACAGCCATCTGCTCGATTAAACTGGCTAACCTTAAAGCTTTTAGAGCCTGTTCACCACCAACCGAAGGCTGATTGCCACCATGCACACAGTTGACAAAATGTTCTAACTCTGCACTGAGAGGTTGAATATTACTAGTATAGACTTTTTCTATCAAACCATCTTGCCTGTAAAGGACTTGACGATGCTCATTGAGAGAATTGGTGTTAGTTTGGCGATGAATCAAAATTTCATTCTTGAGAAAATCTGCTTCAGTGAATGAGTTTTTGCAATGGGCGACAATACGGCGAATTTTGCGGTGAGTCACTTTACTAGCCGTCAGAGTAGCGACGACACCATTGGCAAAACCCAAAGTAGCAGTCACATAATCTAAATAACCAGAGTCTAGGGAACGAGTACCATTAGCTGTCAATTTCACCACGGGAGAACCAGCTAATTCTAGAAGTAGGTCAATGTCATGGATCATTAAATCCAGCACTACTGAAACATCATTAGCTCGGGCTGAATAAGGACTCATCCGATGAGCTTCTAGCGCCAGCACTTCCTCTGTTTTGAGGACTTGGCTCAATTCTCTAAATGCTGGATTAAAACGCTCAATATGACCTACTTGCAAAATACATTGAGACTCAGCAGCCGCATTCACCAGAGACTCAGCCTCGGAAATACTCGCAGCGATTGGTTTCTCAATCAAAACATGAATTCCGGCTAACAGGCAGTTGATGCCTACGGCATAATGTAATCGGGTGGGTACAGCAATACAGACTGCATCTACATGGGGTAGTAGATCAGAGTAATCTTCAAAAAAACGGACTTTGTATTTGCTGGCGGTTTCTAAGCCCCGCTCAACGTTAATATCTGACACGCCTATTAGTTCAACATCTTTCATTGAACTCAGGACGCGGGTATGATGTTGTCCCATGTTACCCACCCCAATCACGCCTATGCGGATTGCTCGTGGCTGGTTGCGCTGTGAATATAGATTTGGTTCTGCCACTGACATGCTATTTTGCACTATTATTTTCTCCTCAACCACCAAATTTAGAGCCGCTACGGTCGTTGGTCTTTATACTCAAGTACCATGTACGATCCGTCTAAAACCATCCAGATGGTAACATAGTGGTTCTATTTATGAAGAATTTCAAAGTTTGTGTTCAGTTCCCACTATCTGGCTATCTTTTGGATAGATAGTTCTTCATTAGTCTACTTTTTGTAAATTACAAAAAAGACAATGTGTTGTTTTGTTGACTTTACAAGCTCTGTAAGACTTAAGTGTAAATTCACAGGTGGTAGTCAGGTAGTTAATTACTGAGATAATTACCTATTTTTACCCTTAGTAAATTAATCACGCTTATTGCTAGTAAAATTACAAACAGTTTAATAACTAATGCTGTAAGTATAATCTTCAGCAAAATAGTTACATCCGATACCGGGAATTAGTTTATTTTCATATTTACTGTTTAGCTTGTTGCATTTTGTTGATTGTCTCACCTTTTGGGTGAAATTGGTGTTAATGATTTTCTGGGGCTGTTTTGAGTGATGAAAGCTGTAATTCTGTTGTCTGGGGGATTAGATTCTTCTACAGTTCTCTACCAAGCAAGGGCGGATGGTTGTGAATGTTACGCCATTTCCTTTGATTATCAGCAGCGACACCAACGAGAGTTACAGTCGGCCTTGCTGATTGCTCAAGCATTTGGGGTAGTAAAACATCAGGTAGTGAATTTTGATTTACGGCTATGGGGTGGTTCAGCGCTCACGGATAATGCGATCGCTCTACCTCAGGAACGGTCTTTAGATGAAATGTCTCAAAACATTCCTGTCACCTACGTCCCTGCCCGTAATACCATCTTTTTAAGCTTTGCTTTGGGCTATGCTGAAACTATAGGCGCTCAACGTGTCTACATCGGCGTGAATGCCTTAGATTACTCTGGATATCCTGATTGTCGTCTTGATTATATCCAAGCTATGCAAGAAGTCTTTCGCTTGGGAACCAAACAAGGACGAGAAGGAGAACCAATTGAAATTGTTGCACCGCTGATTAATTTGAAAAAAACTGAAATTATCCAATTAGGCAACCAGTTGGGTGTACCTTGGGAGCTAACTTGGTCTTGCTATGCTGGTGGTGATGTTGCCTGTGGTGTCTGTGATTCCTGTCGGTTGCGTTTAGCAGCTTTCGCTGAATTGGGATTACATGATTTAGTTCCTTATGCTCAGTACTGAGTGCTGAGTGCTGAGTATTGAGTGCTGAGTGCTGAGTATTGAGTTCAGGAGAAAGAATTAACTATTGCAAAACTGAATTACGAATGACGAATTATGTAATTTTTTTCCCTTGCTCTCTGCCTCCCCCACTTCTTCTACCTGTCACCTTCTAAACGTCGAATTTGAATTTGGTGTAGGCGTGGTCCAATGACTAACATGACGGTGAATTCAAGATTTTCATAGTTGAAGATTTCCCCTTTAGTGGGGATCTTTTGCCATTGATATAGCAAAAAGCCGCCCAAGGTCTGATATTCCCTCATCAATGGTAAATTGAGATGTAAAACTTCGTTGAGTTCTTCTAGATTTACCTGTGCTTGCACTAAAAATGTTTGCTTGTCTACCATTTGGATCAGCAAGTCGTCGCTGCTTTCCGATTCACCTGCATTACCAATAATTTCGGCAATTACATCTTGGATGGTCACCAATCCTACAGTACCGCCAAATTCATTCACTACCATCACCATAGCTGGTTTCTCTTGCTGCATCATTGGCAATAGTTCACTCAAAAGTGTCTGTTCAGGGACAAACCGGGGGGGACGCATCCAAGATTGGATTTGTGTCTCTAAACTCAGCTTTCCCGCAGCTAAAGGTTGTGCTAAATCTTGAAAATAAACAATGCCAAGAATGTCATCTAAAGATTCGCCAATAATGGGATAACGGGAATGACCAATGGATGTAATTTGCTGAAGTAATATCCCAAAGGTGGCATCTTCTGGTAAAGCGATAATGCTGGTACGGGGAATCATCACATCTTCTGCTGTTATATCTCCAAACTCAAAGACGTTATTCAACAGTTGTCGCTCTGATGACTCTAAACCTGTGGATTCTCTTTCTGTTGATATAATCAGTTGTAATTCTTCCGGGGTGACTGGGGGTCTCCAACTTTGTCCTGTATATTGAATACCAAATAATCGCAATAGGTAGCGAGTGGATTGGTTGAGAATCCAAATAAAAGGACTGAAAAAACGGACAATCGCTTTAACTGAAGGTGCCAAAAACCTTGCCAGCTGTTCTGAATACAGCATAGCCACCGATTTAGGAAATAGTTCCCCGAATACAATTTGCAAATAAGCAATCAAGAAGAAAGTAATCGGCACTGATAGGGAATGAGCAAAGAAGTTACTCACTCCTATGGGTAAAGACCAGGATTTTAACCAGGCATCCATCAGTACAACAATCGTACCTTCTCCAATCCAACCTAATGCCAAACTAGAGAGAGTAATCCCTAACTGGGCAGTAGATAGCAGCCTGTCAATACTACGTTGTAACATTTCCACTGCGATCGCTGGCATATCACCAGCCTGAACCAGCTGGTGGATACGTGTTCGTCGCACTGTCACCATTGAGAACTCCGCCGTGACAAAAAAGGCATTAATAGCAATCAGCAGTAGCACTGATAACAATCGTAACCCTACATCTGTCCAACTTAAATTAGGAAAACCACTCACCGCTAAAGCTCGTGTAAAAATTACGCCGATACTAAAACGCTAACAATAGCATTTCTATTTTTCTACAGGAATATCGGACACCTGTAACTTCAGGTTTTGAGCAGGATAATCCGTCAGTGCTAGTGATATATTCCTGACATCATCCAGTAAGGCTGTGGGAATACTCACTGTACCTGTAAATGTCGAACTCTTAGCAGGTAATTCTGCGGGCAACCCTTCTGTGATAGCGCTCAGTGTTCTGCCTTTATCATCAGTAACATCTAGAAAACTGTACAAAAAGCGCACTGAATCAGCACCTTTATTTTGCATTTTCACTTTTAGTAATAAATCACCACCAGAGTAACGAGCCGATTGTACAGATAGACTTACACCTTCACTTTCAGCAGCTACCGGAAATCCAGGTTGAAGTTTTTCCGAAATCACCTCTTGGGGAGTTTCCTTAGGTTCAGGCTTCTTGTTTTTGGTTTCATCGTCATCGTCATCTAGCTTTTTTGTGTTGCTAGTATTGGCATTACCATTAATCCGCGATTTGACATTCTTAAGAATCTCATCCTCCTTTAAAAGACTTATTCCACCCTGTTGGGCGTTATTACTCTTATTGCTGGCAAATTTAGTGGTGGGACGACCATCTGGTGAGGTAACACCCTTGAGTGCAGAACTTCCCATAGTGAAGCCCAAAAATGCACTCACAGAACCTGAACCCAACATTAGGGTTAACAAAATCAACGTCAGAACTACAGTGGAATTTATTTTCATCGCTGACAAGCTATTACAGAAGAAGCCTAGTCTATTTAAAAGTATTGAAGCTTTGAACCTCAATCCTCACAGGAACTTAATCAATATTAGTCTGCTCTATTTCTTATTGACACTCTCCATGCCGAAAGCGATTTGCGCTGCTTGGCATTGATTATCTGTCATATTTTAAATTTAGAATCGGGTAATATTGTTTTCAATTGTTCAAAGTTATAAAATCATGCTATACTTACAAGAGTGCATTTTCTCTAAGATGAGAATCACAAGCCAAGATTGACATTTAAGTTAATCTAAGATAGATCAAAATCTAACACGACGAGCGCCTTTGGCCGATTGGGGAGGCAACGAACTCATAATTCGTCTTCAGGCTGGTTCGATTCCAGCAGGGCGCATTTAACGAAAACCTATATATAATAAGCTTTTTGGATTTGGTGAGTAGTTACTTAACTACTTACTTTCTCTCAGTTTTCTCTCAATACAACCATTGTATCCCCAAACAACTACTTACGGGTAATTGGTTGATTGAGATAAAATTATTGCATCTGGCTATTACATAAGAGTAACTAATTAATTAGTGTTGATTTTATCTATTCATCTTATATTTATTTAGCAGACAACCATATCAGATAACTAATCACGCCATATTGACCTGCTAATGCCTCTGTTTTGAGTTTCAGGTAGAAACAGTGATGCAAAGGTGATATTGGCTGTTTTAGAGGCATATAGGAAGATTAAATTTAGGACTACATTTAATCAAGTCAATACAAAGCTTATTTATGTAACAACAGTAGCATTGAGATAGAAAAAAGCAAATATTTATCAATCTCATCATTAGGAATAGAAACTATATGAAACATAAATAGTTTAAATGTTTTGTAATGCCTTATTTTGCATTAGTTAATGGATATTATGTATTTAGAATGTAATAAATAACAATTAGAAGTAATTTATGCCGATACCATTCATCCTCGGTGCTATAGCTTTGGGAACTGCTGCTTATGGAGTAGTTAAAGGTAAAGAAGGCGTTGACAACATGAAAGACGCAAATGAAATTGGTCAACGCGCTAAGAAACGGCATGAACAAGCTGTCAATCAGTTGCAATCAGACTGGGAAACTACTAATAAGTTGGCAGAAGAATATGGTCAACAACAGTTAAATGTCAAGATTGATACAATTGGGCGTTTTGTAGCTTTTATTGAGCAAATCGGACAACGCGCAAAACAAGATACGGAGTTTTTAGAAGGGTTGGAAGGAATATCTGTTCAGCAGATTCAAGAATACAAAACTGATGTGATGGAAGCTGAACGGTTTTTTAAAGGTGGAATTAAAGCAGTTGTGGCAGGTGCAGCAGCAGGTCAAGCTGCAACAGGTCTTGCAACATCTGTAGGCGTTGCTAGTACGGGTGCAGCTATTTCAGGGTTAAGTGGGGCAGCCGCTTGGAATGCCACTTTAGCTTGGCTGGGTGGTGGTTCACTAGCTGCTGGTGGTGGTGGCATGGCACTTGGTACTGTTGTTTTGGGTGGTATTACAGTCGCACCAGCCTTAGCTGTTGGAGGTTTTGTAATTGCTGGCAAAGGTGAAAAAGCTTTGACAGAGGCAAGAGAATACGAAGCTAAAGTTAATGTCGAAATCGCAAAACTTGAAACTGCTAAAGAATTTCTACAACAAGTAAGACGCAGAATTGATGAATTAAGTGTCGTAGTAGACAGTTTGAATAAATGTGCTGTTGTTAGCCTTAATCAGTTAGAATCTCAACCTTTTGATCGCAAACGTGATGCTGCTAAGTTCCAACAAGTAGCACTTCTAATTAAAGCACTTGCTGAAATTATGAAAACCCCGATTTTAGATAGTGAAGGTAAGCTGAATCCTGCTACTGCTACTGTTCAATCTAAGTATCGTACATTAGGAGCTAGTTAATAATGACTGTTAAAAAAGTTGTTAAAGCAGCATTTAATGAAGTAGTAAATCCTAATGATTGCCTTCAACAATTAGTTGAAGCATACACAGATTACTTGAAAATAGCTGAACAAGAACAAACAAAGCGACGTGAGATTGATGCTTGGGAAAGAACAACAGTACGCAAGATTAACACTTTACGAGAGTTTCTAATAGGATATCTTGATCGCTCTTTTGATGAACGTGAAAAAAACTTTCGCTCATTATTCACTGTGGTGGATGATGCAATCGCATCAGGTAATAACGAACAACTAGCTTTGACTTTAAATTCAATTACGGAAATTGCTAAATCCAGTCCTTTTAAAGAACTATCAAATTTAGCAAATGTTCAAGCTGCTCTTGAAGACCCAGATCACGAATGGACATTCTGATTGTCTAATACCACAATTGTATTAATAAGATTAACCTCTTTATCTCATGATTAAGGAGGTTTTATTTTTAGTTAAGATATGAATAATCATTAATCTATAAATAATACTACAATAATGTTTCTATTATCTGATTACTCCATAATTACCTTTAAACGTGGTAGACGTAAAGGCAGTAAGAACAAACGAATTAAACAACATACATCTAGTACCCACGACAAAGTAAAAAACATATTAAAAGTATCTAGAGGAACTAGAGATTTACTTGGCACTGTATTAGGTACAGCTAAGGAAGTTCGTCATTGGTTAAGATAACAAACTTAGTTAGTGGTATCAAAGCTAAAACAGTTAGTTAAAGTAATTATTATCCACTTATAGGAATAGTCCATTTAAATTATATGTATTAGCATATCTATTAACAATCTAAATAATTTATCTACTTTATATTTAGGGAACAGTTGTTTGCTTGACTCATCATCAACTCGTTCAACAATAAATTCATCAGAGTAAGAAAAATAAGTAATGCGGCGATTTCCTATTTGGTATTGTTTAGCTAATTGATAATCCGGTGGACTAACCATCAAATTATCGAACTTAGTTATAGTTGGTTGTTTAATAACTAATGTTGATGTATGAGTAGTATTAGAACTAGATAAACCAAGTGATTTGATACGATATTAATTATTAAGTCACTTTATTGAATAATTAAATATCATTCTTTTGTTGATATTAATGATGGTTAATATCACCATAATAAAATTACTCTAATTCATCTTCATCTAACTTACAAATTAAATGATTAAGTTGTTCATTATTTAAGTTAATCCATTGTTATCTCAATTAATAATTAAGTAAATAACAGTTATAACAATTAAATAGAATAGCTTGATAGATATAATAGTTATTTAAATAACTATGTCAATAAATAACTACTTCATTTCCTCTAATTGATCACCACTTACAGGAAATTTAAATCTATCTTTACCCATAACTTGATAAGCTGAAGGGGAGACAAACAAGGCTGAAAGCAAGGCAATGTAAAGAATGTGACGATTTATGGTAAAAAAAGATAGGTCAAGTATTGTCAATAAGACCTATCTAATGAAAATGATACCAACATTCTATCAAAACCATCTCAGAAGTCAATTAAGTCTAGCAGAATACCTATTGTTAAAAATCCTGCTTCAGATTTTACAGTCAATTAAACAGGTAAGTCTAGAAAGTTTAGCGAATGCCTTACCAATACCCATAAAATTTGAAAGTAGACGCAGAAAAATACAAAGATTTTTATCATTGCCAAAATTAACAATAAAGAAGATATGGTTACCCATAATTGAAGTCTGGTTAGAGACATACCTTCAAGAGAAAGAAACAATATATCTAGTAATAGACCGGACTAAATGGTCATGTATAAATTTATTAATGATCAGCATGGTGTGGGAGAAACGAGCAATACCGATATATTTTGAATTATTGAAGCAAAAAGGAAATAGCAATCTCAAACAACAAACAGAAGCGTTGACCGAGATTTTAGCGATAGTAAAAAAATATAAAATATGTGTATTAGGAGATAGAGAATTCTGTTCTGTCAAATTAGCGAACTGGTTGAAGCAGCAAGGTTTAAGCTTTTGTTTAAGGTTAAGAAAGAATGAATTTGTCAAAAAAGAATCAGATATTTGGTTAGAGTTGAAAGATTTGGGATTAGCACCGGGATTATCGTTATTTTTGCCGGGAGTTAAAGTTACGAAACTTAGAGGTTTTGGATATTTTAATTTAGCCTGTAAATGGAAAAGGAAACTCCAGGGTATAGCACCAAAAGAAGGATGGTTTATTCTCACAGATTTACCAGAGTTAGGAGCAGCTATTACAGCTTATAAACAACGCTTTGATATTGAGGAAATGTTTAGAGATTTTAAAACAGGAGGTTATAATTTAGAAGATACGAAAGTCACGGGAGAACGGTTGATTTCACTAATTTTATTAATAGCTATTGCCTACACATCAGCCACAATTCAGGGACAACAAATTAAACGCAAGGGAGTACAAGAATATGTCGGAAGAGTTAAAGAAAACAGCCGTAGTACCAGACGACATAGCAGTTTTTATATTGGTCTATATGGTTATACTTGGATCAGTTTTATGGATAATTGTCAACCTTTAGTAGCCCAATTAATGAGACTTAATCCTAATAAGCGCAAGTATTATCAACAAGGTCTAAGAGCTATGAACCTTATACAGTCAGTCTTTTAGTTGATTTTGTCCCCCCTTCAGATATTTATCTGTCATTTGTTGTCGATATATTATAAAATACTCAACACTTTCTAGAAGAATATTATTGATTGCTTTATTGTTTCCACCTTTTTTTGAATTAATCCATTTTTTAAAATTTACGTCATCAACAATTTTCGAGTTTTCAATAGAAAATTTACTTAAAAAATGATCTTGAAATATCTTTAATCTTTGTCCCCTATCTTCAATAAATTCATTTGTTTCTGTAGCAGTTTCATCTGATGATACTCTCCGGCTACATTGTTTCACTTGTCTATAATTACTAGCATGAAAGTGAGCAAAATAAGGTTCTTTAATATCACCCCTTCTTAGATAAACTTCTTGCTCACAAACAGGACAAATTAAACCAAGTTCTAAATATGAATTAAAATTACAGTTCTTTGCATAAACTTCTTCACCACCTAGATATATTGAGATTGCATTATCCATACCCAATTCCTGTAATGGTTTCTTTATTTTATTTATACCACCTATAGCTAGAGTATTTCAGTATTAACTAAGACATCACAGTAATCAACAGAAATTAATAAACCTACTCACCACTATTGTTTTGGGTGTGTACAGTTGACACTACATTGTGTAGGATTGGGTGTATAGTTGTAATCCTTATTGTGACTGGATTATGTAGAGTGTGTAGGGTGATAGATACATCTTTATGTAATTATTTGAACATATTTTGTTTTTATCTCAGAGTATCATCCCTCAATAAATAATATAAAAGGAATAATACTCTGACCCTACACAACCTACACAACCCTTATGGTGACTGGGTTACAACGCTACACCTCACCCTTCACTGTGTAGGTTGCACTCTACACTGACTTCTAGTGGTGAAAGAAGATGATCATCCTTACCAGCCTCACGTAATCTCAACCCGTCAATCAAATTACACTTTTTATTACGTAGTTTCTTAATATCTTTCCACCCCATCGTAGAGGTGCAAAAGTCTAGTAGATTTTGGCTAAAGTAGCGTGAACTAAGAGCGTAATTACCAGACTTACGACACCATTCTGTATAGTTACCAAATAAAGTATTTTTATTTGTCTTATCGCTTCCTACTTGACACTTACTCTTGGCATCTCTAATAACACATTCATCAATCCAACCCGCAATAGGATTACTAGCTATTTGTTGTTCCAAATTATGTTGAGCGAGTTCTGGATTATCGCTTGCGTTTCTCAATACTTGAGTAACTTTATCATCAGAAATATCCAGTAGATATTGAGTTAATGCGTTTAATTCCGGTTGAAACTCTTTTTCTAAATCTCTACGTTTATTTTTATCTACAGTCTTATTGAAAGGAACTAAAATTTGTCTCCTTGTCAACCAAGATAAGTTACAACCATCAAAAACAGGAGCGTTTGATGCCATGATTACCATACCATCAAATCTAAATTGAAACGGTTGTTTATATTTTTCTTCTGCCTGAAGTTCATCTTGTCCTGTAAGTGACTTAAACTTTTGCACCTCTGCCTTATATCTATCTTGATCTGGAAATACTACCAAACGCTTTTTGAAAGCATTAGCAACCCCAAAACCTTTAGTACAAAAGTCTTTTAAAGTAGTGCTACATACGTTGTTATCACCTATTAGCGATTGTGCGAGTTTAACAAATGTACTTTTACCTGTACCACCAGAACCAACTAAATGCAAGAACTGTTGGAGGTCAGAACGACCTTTCAGAATTGCAGCTAGGTAACATAATAGAATTTCTTTAACTGATTCATTATTATCTGTAACCTCATCTAACCATTGATTGATCAATGGAAACTCATCACTAGAGTTATCAAATTGACGGGGTAAACACCAAGTAAACCGATATTCTGGTGAATGATTGAAAGTGTTTCCTGTAGCTATTTCTAATACGCAGTTCTGAAATGGTAGTAGTTCAGTAGGAGATTGTTCTTTCCAACCAACCTCTATCAATTCAAGTTTAACTTTACTAATAATGTTAGTTATATAGCTAGAAGCTCCATAACCAGCGATTTCTTGCTCCTTTAGTTCTTTATTAATTAATCCTTCAATATAGTAATCGGTTACTTTACTCCAAATACCAACCTGATCTAATTCATAAACCATCCAACAATTTGCTTCACAGTTAAATATCCATTTTCCTCTATATTTTTCAGCTATTTCCGCCCCTAAAATATCAGCTTTTGGAATTCCTTGTTTAGTTTTTGAACTAATGCCAATTTCATTATCTCTGTCTTGTAGATGTTGATTAGCATCTAACTTTTGTGGCATCAATAGCGGTATTAGATTGTGTTCCTCCTGTGTTAATTCGGTTGTTTCTAGGTCTTGATTATCGGAAAAAGTGTTATATTATAATTGTTTATCATAGTTAGATTGTTACTCAATTTGGTTTGTTTCGTATATTTGAACAGATTTGGAGATGCCATCACTTAATCAAGTGGTGGTATTTCTTTATCTTGCTTCTCAATACACTTCATCACTAACTGTCTGAGTAAAGCCGAAGTTGTACTTTTATTTTGTCTGGCAACATCTGATAAAAGGTCATAGTCGTTAATGGTTAATCTAGTTGGTACAACACGAGTTAGAGAGTTTTGTTTAATAGTTGTCATTGCTATCTTTATAGTTAAAGTTAACTTGAGAAACACAACCTAGTTATCTGAATAGATAACTCTTCCTTTCTTACGAAAAGGAATAACCGGACTTGTTCTACAAGTATGGTCAGGTACTATGCAGAATATCCTCAGCCCGTTTTTTACCTACCGTCGGCATCCTTGACTATTCGATGCCTCTGTTACCTCAGAGCGTCTTGGATATTCATTTTTCAAGGTTCAGAGATGCTTGTTTTATTCCTCACAATTAATATTGTAAACGTAATCGTCAAGTTGTGTTTACATTTTGTAAGTTTTTTGTATTTGAAAAAATTATACTTGAGTTCTACTCATTAATTTTGTTTTTTAGTCACAAGGGTTAAATTACAATGGTTTTGCAAAATAAGGTGATAGATAAGTAACATTAGTATTGGTTATCTTTGCTGATTACAATAATAATTTAACATCTTATATCACATAACTCATGTTTCTCATACTCGCTATTTGAGTTATCAAGTTTTAGTTAGTTGAGATTGCATAATCTAATTAACGTAATCGCAATATCAACATAACTGTTATCGCTATTATTGTAATTATAGTTATGTGAGTTATCGTTACTTTAGTTATCCCAATAATAACGTTAGTTATTTGAGCATTATTAAAGCACGTTATTTGATTTCGTATTTAGCAGCTTTTATTTTGCAATCTAAAGCCATTTAATTATTAACTGAGTTAGATGTAATCCACTAACTGCATTTAGTTGTAACTAACTTAATGACGTTATTCTAAAGTGAGTTATTGTGTGCATAGTTAAATGGCGCAAAATAAAAGGATAGTAAAGCTGTTATTACTATCCCTTTTTTTCTTACTGTATTTATTTGAAGTGGTGTTACTGGCAGTAAGATAATGCAGTTATAGCTGTGCTACTTGTTGTACCTAACGTACCACCATAACTTTACTAATCTCAACTTCAGCAACGTTGTAGATAGCAGCTAATAACTTGATTGACTTATCATCAATACAACCTAACTGTTGAGCCATTGCAACTGCTGACTGTAATGGAATAGCTTGATTACTTGACTGTGTAAGTAAGTCCAGTGTCGTTTTAGTCGTTTGACGTTTCTTGTAAACAGTATCATTCATAGTGGGACTGTGACCTAAAGACATTGCTCTTTTTTCTAACGGTATTCCTGCCATCATCCCATTGAGATTAGCTAAATGACGTAAAGCGTGAGTCTGAGTAAATCTTGTGTCCTTAGTCCATCTCACTAATGACTTTCTTGCAATATCACTAAGATACTTCCTAATGAAACCTGGATTATCTGAATTAAGTTCAATAGTTGGTAACTTACCTGATTTAATATCTAACTTCTCAATCAAATCAGGATAAGTAGGTGGAATCATCGGACGTGCTAACCTGTAGCCTGTTTTAGTCGTAGTACCTAACAGCGTTTTATCACCTACTACAGCAATCATTTCTTTATTATTCGGGTCATTAAGCGCCGCTATGATCACCCCATCTTTCGTTTTGTATGGCTGATTAATATTTTGAACTGCAAAAACTTCATGTAGTCTCATGCCGTAAATGACCTGCATTGAAAACACAAACAGCCAACACTGCCTAGATTCAAGATTACATCTGTTATCATTCAACGCTTCTGTAATTACACTTTCCCTCAAGTTCAGAAAGTCATCTAATGAGATGCTTTGGAGATTTTCCTTAAACTTGGTTTGAGTGGCATCAATTTTAGTTAATTCATCTCGTAACTTGACATTATCAACAATTTCAGCAAGCTTTTTCATAGCACAAATACAAAGCTTGAATACCTTAGTACCACGTTCTTTACTATCAATTACGGCTTTAATGTCCTTATAGTTGACTGTGTTATTTAGTGGTAGCAGCTTGTAAAACATCCCATAAGTGTCATACCAGCATGATTGATGACTAGGATTTTTTCTATCTCGCTCTTGACGCTTCTTTGTGTAGCTGTTCCAATAGTTTTCTTCTACCAGCTTAATTGCTTCACTAAATGTAATCAGATCATTCCTGACAACATTCTTCTCAAGTATTACCGTATCGTACCAATCGCAAAATTCTGTCTCACTGCTAAACTTAGTTAACGCTTCACTTACCTTGTTAGCTTTTTCTAACGCCTTGACTATACCTATTTCAGTAAAGTCACAATTACACGCTTTACCTACTCGCTTATCACCCAACTTAAACTGAAGTAATATATATGTACCAGATGCCTTTACTTCCCGTTTCAGTCCCACACCTTTGGGTGTTTGTTTCTGAATATCTTTGAATAATGCTAATAAGCGTTCATAGCCGATTAAGTGGCTGGTTAGATTGCTTGCTGTAACTTGCTTTTCAGTTTCTCTCATTTCTCTCTCAATTCTGCTTATCAGTAAGAACGGAATTGAAAGAAAACTGGTAATCCAAACCCGCTAAAATCGGGAATCAGCTAGATAGGCTGGTTCGATTCCAGCAGGGCGCATTTAATATTTACAGAAAGTCCTGAGTCCTGAGAGTAACTAAATAACTACTCAGTACTCAAGAAACAAACAGCCTCTTAGCGAGAAGTAAAACTTTCAAAACGGAATTCAGTCCCGACTTTGAGCTTATTAGCATTGTAGCGGGGAGACATCAACAGGGAAGAATCGTAAGGATTGGGTAAATCTGGGGTGCGAAGATATGGATCATTCATAGCCTGTTGAGTGAGAAGATCACGATAGACAGTATTCACTAACTCGGCATCTTTGGCAATTTCATTGTCAGGGAAAGTAGTTCCGAACTTCTTCCCCGGACCAATTAAAGAATCCACTTGACGCTGTAAACTGCCATTGTCGTAAAAGTTAGGATCATTACGATAAAAAGCTCTCTCGAATGTATCATTAATTGGTGAATAATTGTCTGTTTGCATTTCAGCAGATGCAGCTAAAGGAAAAGCGCTACTAGTAGCTAACAGTAACAACAATCCACTCAGGGTTTGAAATTTTATACTCATGTTCACTACTCCTCAATTTTTGAGCGAATCTTAATTTATGCTTAATTTCAGAACTCACATGAGTTCAATCTTTGGTGTAGCACAACTTTTAACAGCTTGTAATGACTTATTCTACTGAAACCTCTACCTATTCAGATATTTGGGCAGCTATTACAGATTTAACTACTCTGCGTCAGAAGTTACTAGATTTATTTTGCCAACTTGCTTATCAAGAAGGTGATTTTGTTCTTTCTTCTGGACAACGTAGTTCTTACTATATTAATGGCAAACAGGTAACACTTCATCCCCAAGGTGCTGTGGCTGTGGGCAGGTTATTGTTATCCATGCTACCTGAAAATACACAAGCTGTAGCAGGTTTAACGCTGGGGGCTGATCCTATTGTCTCAGCGGTGAGTGTGATTTCTGTCTATGAAAATCGCCCTTTACCAGCTTTGATTATTCGCAAAGAAGCTAAAGGTCATGGGACAATGGCTTATATTGAAGGTCCGACTTTGCCAGAGGGTGCAAATGTGGTGGTTTTGGAAGATGTGGTGACGACTGGACAGTCTGCACTCAAGGCGGTGGAGCGTTTGCAAGCAGCGGGTTATACAGTGGATACTGTAATTTCCCTGATAGATAGGCTGCAAGGGGGAGCAGAGTTATATCAGTCTGCTGGATTGAAATTTGTAGCCTTATTTACAATTACGGATCTTCAGGAACGGTATCGAGAAATAAATTGAGTTTTTCTTAAGGGAGAGAGACACGGAGGAAATTACTGAGTATTCCTTCGTCTTTCTCAGCGTACAAATTTCCCGTTTCGGGTGCGACACGATGACGCACGAAGGGCTGGAAGCCCCTATATATAAAGCTTCCAAAAGATGAGTGAGGAACCGATTCCTCCAGTCTGGTGTCCAAGACTGTTCCTAACATTCCCATGCGTCACTGGTAACGGTGATGTGTGAAGCGGAAAGTAAAGCCCAAGGAAGCATTTAGCCTAGAAATGTAACCGGGCAAAGGAAAGATTGGATGGGTGAATGTAAATGAATCCTTGTTTAGGCATCGTTAGAAATGGTCATCGAAAAGGCTGAAACGATGATACGAGTAAAGGCACTGAATACCCCAAAATTATTCAGTCAAGGTTCAGCCCCCCAATTTGGTTGAACTGGGACACCAAATACTCCGGTGTAGAGAGGACACCCTACCCAATTAAATCTCATCCGTGCGTAACGTAGTAACCCCAATGAAGTCTGGGATTTGCCCAGTAAGCAACCCGTGAGGGGAGCCTAATTCTTCAGTGGGTCAAGGATGCTTCCAAAAGCGAAAGCCACCAGCCGAAAGGAAAGGGGAATCCATAACCCGGTGGATAGGGCAGATGCCTAACCTGAAAGGGTGCTGACGGGGAGCAGGTGAGTCAACCAATATCCGTTGTAATGATTTCAAACCGAGGTGTAAGTTAGATGCAGGTAACTGTAAACAGAACCAAGGGACAAACAGATTGGAATTGCGTTAATTGGCGCAAGGCTAATCGGATTGTTCGGAATTTGAGACAACGAATCTTTAGGGCAAAAACTGAGGGCAACCTGAAAAAGGTACGCTCTCTCCAGAAACTGATGCTACGTAGCCATTCTAATCGCCTAGTTAGCGTTAGAAAAGTGACGCAGTATAACAGAGGTCGAAACACACCAGGAATAGATAAAGTAGTAGTTAAAACTGCTACAGCCAGGGGTCAGTTAGTAGATAAATTAACTGTTTATTCTCCCTGGAAATCATCACCAGCACGACGAATTTACATCCCAAAAGCTAATGGGAAGAAACGACCTTTAGGAATCCCAGTCATACAAGACCGTGCCATCCAGGCAATGGTTAAAAATGCCTTAGAACCCGAATGGGAAGCAATTTTTGAAAGGTCAAGTTACGGTTTCCGACCAGGACGCAGCCCCCATGATGCTATTGCCAGTATCTATAACCTCGCCCGTCCCAATAAACGGAAGAAATGGGTGGTAGATGCAGATATCTCGCAATGTTTTGACAACATTTCGCATATTTTTCTGTTAGAGCGATTAACAGGCTTTCCAGCCCGTGAATTAATTAAACAATGGCTACTAGCAGGATATATGGAAGCGGGTTCATGGCATCCTACAGATGCAGGTACACCGCAAGGGTCTGTTGTCAGTACGTTGTTAGCGAATATAGCTTTACATGGCATGGAATCTGCTCTTGGAGTTAAATATAACAAGGATGGAGAACTCCGTGCAGCAAGAGCTTTGGTGAGATACGCCGATGATTTTGTGGTGTTCTGTGAAACACTTGAAGATGCAGAAAATGTTATTCAAATCCTCAATAATTGGATGCAAGTCAGGGGGCTTACCCTCTCCCAGGAGAAAACCAAAATATCGCATCTTGCAGTAGGTTTTGACTTCTTGGGTTTCAATATCAGGCACTATCAAGACCAAACTACTAAAACTGGATGGAAGCTGTTAATTAAACCTAGCAAAAAGTCTGTGCTAAATATTCGGAGTAAACTGCGTTCCGAATGGCGTAACTGTAAAGGTAAACCAGTAGATGCAGTGGTTAAAAAGCTTAATCCGATTATTCGGGGACAAGCCAATTACTTCCGAAATGGGGTATCCTCAAAAATTTTCAATTCTCTTGACCACTGGTTATATGAGAAGCAGAAAATGTATGCCAAACGCACCCATCGAAATAAATCCGATAGCTGGCGTAAGGCTAAATATTGGGGGAATCTAAATTTTGATAGACCATTTGACCGATGGGTATTCGGTAATAAACAAACCGGAGCCTATATGTTGAAATTTACTTGGTTCAAGATTGAAAGGCACATTCTTGTTAAGGGTAAATCATCACCCGATGACCCCAATTTAAGGGACTACTGGATTAAACGACAGGAAGCTAAAGCTAAATCCGAATTAATCAAAAGTAGACAGAAGATAGCCCAAAGGCAACAATATGTCTGTCCTGTATGCGGGGAATCTCTATTAAATGATGAGGAGTTACATCTTCATCATAAAAAGCCCAAATCGCAGGGTGGTGGTGACAATTACGGCAACCTACAACTCGTACATCTGTACTGCCATCAGCAAATACATTCTGGAACAACAAGTAGTTTGAGACTTGCTTGAGCCGGATGCGTCGTAAGACGCAAGTCCGGTTCTGAGGGGGCGGGATTATAGCGATATAGTCCTGCTACCCGACCAAAGTCTAGCCTAGCTAAGGCTTCTGATAGCGGCTTGGTTGACTTTCTCCACCGTGTGGTTTTTTGATAATGCTTGTAATTCTTCCCAGGAATAGTGAGGGGGTAGTTCAATGGGTTTGTCATTCGCTCCTAATCCTAAGCCGATTTCGGGCTGAAGTTCCTCAGTAAATTCCTCAGCCAACTCTGCTAATTTATTACCTGCAACTCCACCGACAATTGCCCCTGCAACCCCACCAATTGCAGCACCTGTTTTCCCACTAAGAGAGCGACCTAGTGCGACTCCGGCCATACCACCACCTACAGCACCTAGACCTGTAGCAAATATTAAAAAAAGTAATCCTATCTGAGGAGAAAGTCCTCCAGTACCTAGACTTGTCGCCCCCTCAAGAGAATTTGTCCTTTCTAAATTGTCCGGTTGCGGTGGTGTAATTTGTCGTTCATCGTTTGTCATCATCTTTGCCTTTTTTGTGCTTACAAAAATTAGTCATTATGCGGTAATGTCTGCTATGGGTTAACGAAGCACTGCTGCCAGAAAATCGCCAACCCGCAAGGCATTGGCCATAATTGTTAATGTCGGGTTAGCACCTGAATTGGAAGGAAAAAAACTACTATCTACCACGTAAAGATTATGAATATCATGGGTACGGCAATTGAGATCAAGGACTGAGGTTTTGGGGTCTGTGCCAAAGCGACAACTGCCACATTGATGAGCAACTGCTTGTTCTGGTAAGTGAGTGCGGGGGTAAATACTAAATGGTAGGACGTGTTTAGCAGCACGGGGGATGGTTTTGAGTACAGATGTCCAACGATGGATTAAGCGATCGCCAGCCACAGTATTATTTACTGTATAGTCAACATGAATTTTGTCACCCACAACTCGAATCCGATTATTTGGATCTGGTAAATCTTCTGTCTGCAACCACCAGCCCACAGACCTCTCCGCCAGCAAATGGCGCTCATGGTGAGGAATTAATTTAACCAATGGAGCCATTAATGGCGGTGCTTCTGCGGGAATCATATCGGCAAGGACATTGCCCGTATTCTGTACCATACCCATCGGATAAAGAAAATCTGGCTCTCCCCAATAAAAATCATTAACAGCGATGGTTTTTTGAAAGTTGGCGTGATTCACTTCTAAATGGATGGAAACTATCGCTGTTTCCAGTTGTTTCATGAAATTTCGCCCCACTTGATCAGAACTGTTAGCTAATCCCTGGGGATGTTGATCATTAGCAGAGCGTAACAGCAAGGCAGCAGAGTTAACAGAACCACAAGCAACAACGACAATATCACCGGCAAAATAATGTTTTTCGCCGGCGATTTCAGTTTCTACACTTGTGATTTCTCGCCCTGATTCATTAGTATGCAGTCGTAAGACTTTAGCATTAGTTTTAAGAGTGAAATTACTATACTTTTCCCAGGTAGGACGAATAGCGTTTACCTCAGCATCAGCTTTTGCTCCTAACAGACAAGGGTATCCATCAAAAGTATCGCAACGAATACAACGACTATTTATGAGATCGCTTTCATTCAGCTTTAATCCTAGTGGTAAATGAAAGGGATAGTAACCCAGTTTGCGGATACCATCAGCAATTGCTTGCATATCCGGTTCATGACTTACTGCTGGATAAGGATATGACTCGCTACGAGGTGGTTCTGTGGGATCTTCACCTTCTTTACCATGCACCTCATATAACTTTTCTGCCTGTGTGTAGTACGGCTCAAAATCTTGATATTTTAAAGGCCATTCTGGAGAAATTCCGCCTTTATGAACTACCTTTGTAAAATCTCTTTCTCGCAATCTAATTAGAGCCGCACCGTAAAGTTTAGTATTACCGCCAACCCAATAACCTGTCTGGGGTTGAAAGGCTTTGCCTTCCTGGTTATACCATTCTTCATGAGTATGGTAATGATGTTTTTGATAAACTTCCTCTGGATTCCAGTTAGCTTTCTCTCTCGGTAAAAAGTCGCCTCTTTCTAGCACTAGAATTTTTTTACCTGTGGGTGCAAGGCGGTGAACTAATGTCCCTCCACCTGCTCCTGTACCGATAATAATGATGTCATAATGTTCTTTGATACTCGCCATAATTTGTAATTTATACTAATTATGAGTAAATAAAGTTATTTAAAGCTAATTTGATAGTATATATAACGGTTCTCGGTTGAGTGAGATACAAGAACCTCACCCCCAACCCGCAAGCGAGGAGGGGGCTTATGATTTATCTCATTCAAGTACATAGCACTATAGTAGTTTTCATTCAATTCAGTACAAGAAGAAAGAATTAACCGCAGATGGAAAAGGATGAATACAGATCAACGCAGATGAATTTGTAATCATCAGACTAGAAAACGCTAGATATTTTTTAAAAGCTCAACTTAAAAAGCTCAACAAATAATGTCAAGATAAGTAGGTGAACATAATAAAACCAAACTGTGTAAAGAAACGTAAAATCGCTGAAACCTTCTTTACTCTTGCCTCTTGCCTCTTGCCTTGCTATAACGACAATTTTCAACGCCAACCTACTTAGTTTATTATGTTTAGATTAAAACTTTTATAATAAAATGACTTCTACCTAATGGATTAGTTACTATTTCTGCCTGAAGAGAGGTTACTGTTTAATAGCATTTCTGTATCTTTTATCTAAAGTTGAAATTAGATTTAGTTAAAAAATTTAATTTAAAAATAGCTTTCTCAAAAAAATAGATTTTCAAAATATTTTCTAGTCCAGAAATTATAGTCTAGAAAAATCAAATTTATTTGGCATTTCTATCAAAGCATAAATCCCAATTGGTGACAAATGTCTATTGGGTTATTCCAAAAATTGCTTTCAGAGGTAACAGGGAACGGGTAAAAGGGAACAGAAAAAACTCATGTTTAAAAACATGAGATTGAAATAATGACACTGTTTTTTTCGTGTCACTCTCCTGGTAAAAACATCTTTTTCTTGACTGAAGCTCTAAACTCTTAAACTTTAGTTTCTTGTCTGTTCCCTGTTCCCTGTTCCCTGTTCCCTTTTTTTGTAACCAAGTTAAATAACAGAAGATAATTATGGCTGAAACTATGGAAATTTATGATGATCGCTTGCGGGCTATTGTCCCGATGGATGCTTCACTGCAAAAGCTGGCTAATGGTGCAGTCCATAGCGAGGGTCCAGTTTACTTCCACGAAGACGATAGCGTTATCTGGAGTGATGCTCACGGTAATCGTCTGTTGCGCTGGAGTCCGACTGAGAACGTGAGTGTGATCCGAGAACCATCTGATTACCAAAGCGGTAATTACAGAGATTTAGAGGGTCGTTTAGTTGCCTGTTCGTCGGGTTTGCGTGCTATTATCCGCCGTGAACATAATGGGGAATGGCAGGTTTTAGTTGATCGCTATCAGGGTAAACGCCTCAATAGTCCCAATGATTTGGTAGTTAAAAGCGATCGCACAATTTGGTTTACTGACCCTCCCTATGGCATTACTGAACCAAACCAAGGTTATGGAGGTGAGCAAGAACAGCCGGGAAGTTACGTATATCGCTTTGATCCAGCAACTGGTGAAATTGATCCTGTCGTCACTGATATGGTACGTCCTAATGGGCTGGCTTTTAGTCCAGATGAAAGGCTTTTGTATGTTTCAGATACAGCCGCCTTTAATATTCCTGGAGGACCTCATCATATTCGAGTTTACGAGGTTGTAGATAATCGCCATGTAAAAAATGGCCGTGTGTTCGCAACTATTGAACCAGGACAACCAGATGGATTTCGGGTTGATGAATATGGCAATGTTTTTACTAGTTCTCAAGATAGTGTGCAGATATACGCCGCTGACGGGACTCTATTAGGAAAAATTTTCGTACCAGAAATATGCGCGAATCTAACTTTTGGCGGGAAAGAACATGAACGCTTATTTATTACCGCTGGTCATTCTCTATATGCTATTGACCTGAATACCCGTGGTGTCCAGTTATGATTTATCAATTTGTTCTGGGTTTAGCGATTACGCTGTGGATACTACCCCAGGGAATCGCTTTTCTATTAGCTGCGGTTAATCATCCATTTCTCGGACCATATCTGTTGAGTTCTCTTGTCCATGCTTATCCTAGCGGAGTTTCAGGATTAGCACTTTTACTGCTGAGAGTTAGTGTTGGTGGTTTGTTTATGATCCACGGTTATCCTAAAGTATTACATCTGCGTCAGTGGGCTAATTCTATCAAAACACCTGTGTTTCTTTGCTTTTTGTCAGCATGGACGATGTTAGGTGGGGGATTATTCCTGATTTTGGGATTTCTCACACTTTTGGCAACTTTGCCGATTTTGGCTTCGATGTTGTTTGCGATCGTATTACATTTAATTGAAAGCAAACCTTTTATAGCTAAAGATCCCTATTTAATTTCCGAAGATCAGTATCAAGGACCATTAGGAAAAGGTGAACCGCCAAGTTGGGAAAAGGCGTTTATGTATTGTGTCATGTTGATAGCGCTCGCCGTATTTGGTCCTGGTGCATATTCCCTAGATGCTCTCATTTTTGGACAGTGAAAATTAAATTTCTAGTATGAGACTAATCTATAAAACGTCTTGCTAAATTTAAGTTTTTTAATTATGACTAACATTTTACTTTACTTATTTTTGGGTTTACTAGCAGGATTTATCAGTGGGCTGGTGGGTATTGGTGGCGGAGTATTGATTGTTCCCGTTCTAGTTTTTTGGTTTGGTTTATCACAGCATGAAGCTCAAGGTACAACATTGGCATTATTAGTCCCACCGATTGGATTACTTGCTGCGTGGGCATATTATCAGCAAGGTTATGTAGATTTGAAAATAGCAGCTTTCATTTGTCTAGGATTTTTTCTGGGAGGGTTTTTGGGTGCTAAACTGGCAATTTCACTATCTAATCATGTTTTAGAAAAAGTGTTTGGATTTGCAATATTAGCTATCGCCCTCAAAATGATATTTTCAGACTAATCTTCCTGCTATAGGAATAATATTTGATTTATGAAAAGATACGTATGGTGCGTCAGACTCCATAAATTCTATTAATAAACAGATTTGTAATATCTGACGCACCCTACAATACCTAATTTTTTTCAAAAATCAAATATGACTTCTATATTGCTACTAAGTTCCCTACAATACCTAATTTTTTCAAAAATCAAATATGACTTCTATATTGCTACTAAGTTAGCGAATTATTCCTCTGTCAGCGGCAATTCCGGTTCCGATTCCTTAACCGTGAATTCATCTATTAGTGTCACCATGATAGCAGCTGCTGGAACTGCAAGTAGCACTCCAATAAATCCGAATAATTTCCCCATAACCAGAAACGTGACAATTACCATGACAGGATGTATATTAACTTGCCGCCCCATTACCAATGGTTGAATCAGATGAGCATCTATTTGATTCAGAATTAAAAATAGGATCAGAACAAATACGAACTTTATCGGTGAAATGCTCAGTGCTACTAATGCTGGTAAAAAAGTCCCGACAATCGAACCAAAGTAAGGAATAATCTCGAATAAACCCGCAATAGTGGCAAAAGCAAAAGCTGAGGGAATCCCCAAAATCCATAGTCCAAATGCTGCCCCTACTCCCAGAAAGATCATCGCAATTCCTGTACCAAAAATCCAACCACGGAGTCTGGTTTGGCAAGCGTTGAGGACTCGTGTAAACTGTTGGTGATGTCGGCGAGGAATTAACCGGAGAATACCATTTACCAAAGAGTTAGGGTCGTAAGCCATATACAGTGCTAAAACTACCGTCGCTATCAATTCGACTGTGGAATTGAAGGCTTGACTCAAAAAAATTGGAACTCTACCTAATAACTGATTGATAAAGTTCCGCAATTGTATTAGGGATAGGGATATGTCAGGAATAAAGGTAAATTTGCGCCGTAGTTGCTCAACATCTCCCGTCAATCTATTGAGATAATCTGGCAATGTGATGAGTAAATTTTGAAGCTCAGAGATAGCGTTAGGTATGACTATACCAGCCAGCAATACACCAAAACCAACTATTAATCCAATTAATAGCAAAACGGCAACATCCTGTGATTTAACTAGTTTTTGTAAAAACTGTAATAGGGTTCGCAAAACTAAAGCAATTAAGGCGGCAATAGCTAATAGTTCTAAGACTGGTAAAAGGTGATATAAGATGTAGAGTGTTGCTGCAAGTAGGACTGCCAATGGTGCGCCATGAGTTAACCGAGATTGTCCATTTTCTCTATCTCTAAAATTTGCCATTTTTGATAATTTGTAAGAGTCAGATTCCCGATTTATTTAAGTAAGAATTCGGATATTTTGTTGTTGATAACTAATTTAAGATTAATATATAAATTATATAAATTTATTTCCATAAACAGATGATCAATTGCCTACTTTTTCACAAAAAAAGGGAACAGGGAACAGATAAGAAACTTTAGTTCTCAGTTTAAAGCTCAGTCAAAAAAAGGATGTTTTTACCAGGAGAGTGACACGAAAAAAAACAGTGTCATTATTTCAATCTCATGTTTAAAAACATGAGTTTTTCCTGTTCCCTGTTGCCCGTTCCCTCTGAATAAAAGCTTTCATTTCTAGACAGTAGCAATATTGCGTGTCCATCAGGGTCTTTAACTAAACAACTCTTACCATGAGGTACAATTTCTGTTGACACAAATTTAACCTGATTTTGCTGTAGTCTATCTATAGCTTGTTCAATGTCATTGACAACAATTTCAATTTGCATATTTGCAATATCACAGCTTTGCCAATCACTGGGTATAGGGCGACCGTGACCAGGCACAATATAGTCTAGTAATTCAATTCCTACACCATCTTGAATAGGTCGTAAGGCTGTGATTTTGACTTCTGCTCCGGGTAAATTATCCAAGCGAGTTTGAGTCGCACGCCAGTTGAAACTATGGCTATCAATTTGCATTCCCAAAAGGTCACGGTAAAAGTGTAGACTTTGTTCAGTATTAGAAATAGCGATTGCACTATGATCGATTCCTAAAAATAAGCGATTTGTATTTTGATGCCATTTCTTTTGTCCTTTATCACGCGGAAACCAAATTAACTCTAAAAAATGACCATCAGGGTCTTTAAACTTGAAAGCACGAACACCACCAGAGGTTTCATTATCAGGTGGTATAGTCTGGGGATTAACTGAAATTGGTTCCATAGGAAATGAGCGCAAATGAGCATAGGCGCGATCCATATCACTCACCACAATTGCTAAATGTTGAAACCACAAATCATTACTTTGTGAATCACTGGGAATTGGTTTACCCTGAATATTAAAATACTCCATTAACTCGATTAATTCATCTCCAAGTCGCAAAGTAATAATCCGAATTTTTGCCTCATTTACCCCTTCTAAATCACTGTAATCCTGTCCTTCTACAGTCAGATCAGAAACGAGTTCAAAACCAAGAGCTTGTGTATAGAAATCCAAAGAACGATCACAATTTTTTACTGTTAATCTAATAGATATAATTCTTTCTACTTGTACATCAGTTCGACTAGACATATTCAACAACCTCTATACTTAGGGTTGACTAGAAAAGTATTTTCTACTTCCTAATTCCAAACATTTGCAGTAATTTTCTCCTCACTAGAATTGCAACTTCAAACGATGCCAATATTTGCACATTTTTTTGAAAAACATTTTGAAAGGTAAATGATGGTGAAATATATTTTCATCCAGCCATTCAGTCGTGGCTTTAAAGTCATGAATTGGAGTTGGTAACAAAGTTAAATAAGTTCCTTGACGAATCAGGTGAGCGGGTTCTCCTACAACTTCCAAAGTGTTAAAAAGATTAGCAGCCGCATCATTTATCCCCAACTTTAAGAGAGTTCCGCGAATGTTAACCTTACTGGGTTTGAGTTTTTCTTCTAACGCCAGTGCTTTCAAATTCCGAGCAATATCAGATCCTTGTTGATAGGCTACTTGGGCTGTTGGTGGTAACGATTTATCCTGAACTCCTGCACAGTCACCACCTGCAAAAACTTCTGGAAATTCCAGCAATTGCAAAGCGCGAGTCACCAGAGGACGGTCATGTTCATCTCGATTTTCTTGAGAAATTGGTAAGTCTTTAATCAAGGGATGAATAGAAGTTCCCGCAGTCCAGATTGTCGTGGATGTTGGTAATTTCTTAACTTGATTGTTAATCTTATATTCAATTTCATGAGGGTGAACAGATGTAGTTTCTGCTTCCGTAAAGATTTCAATGGGGACAGTGCGTTTCTGCAATTCTTTCTCGGCAATTGGACGTAGTGAATCATTAATATCACCTTCAAGAATTACTTGACCATGATGGATAATTACCACACGGATTTCCCAAATTTTTCCTCCTAAAGACCCATACCAACGGGGGAGAAAATCAGCTAGAGTCGCTGCCATTTCCACACCACTTGCACCACCACCAACCACTACTACTGTGAGCAATTTCCGGCGTTGTTCTGGATCTTTGGTTTGGATTGCTTGTTGCAAACAATCACGTAAATGTCGATCAAGAGCGATCGCATCTGCTTGTGTCCAAAAAGGAAATGCGTGTTCTTTTGCTCCTTCAACATGATGATAGCCAGTAACACTGCCCAAAGCTAACACTAAGTTGCTGTAATTATAGGAGTTTCCCGAAGCTAATTTAACTTCCTTTTGATGTAAGTCTATGGACTGAACTGCATCTTGAATAAAGATGACACCGCTACCTTTGAGTAATTCAGAAAAACGCGGTACTACTTGAAAAGCATTCATCTCACCATCGAAATATTCATAAAGTAATGGCTTAAAACAAAATCGCTCATTTTTATCAATCAAAATCACAGAACGAGGATAATGTTCATGAGCTAAATGTAAGGCTGTAAATAGTCCTGTAAAGCCACCACCGACAATCACCGTTTGATAAACTGGGCTGGTCATAAAAAACTCTCCCAACTGTTGTTAAATTATTTATTTTTTTTGGATTTATAATATCTTAGGACTTACGCACTGTACGAATCTGCCATGATGTAAATGAACGAAATTGCGTCGTTTTCGCCTTTGGGAATAACTTATTGAGTAAGGTGCGTCAGATAGAGAGAATCTGTTTTTTGTGAAAATATCGTGTCTGACGCACCCTACAAGAAATACAATTCATATTACATATTTGAGGAATCTTGTCAATGCGTAAGTCCTATATCTTTAACTTTTGCAAATTTTATGTCCGCCAAAGGTAGAGAAGAGAAAATAAAAACACCCAAACAACATCAACAAAATGCCAAAATAAAGTAGTTGCACTTGCACCGAAATGACCTTTTTCATAGTTACCTCGAAGGAAAGAACGGACAAGCATAATTATCTGGAGAATCACACCAGTGAGAACGTGCAGACCGTGGAAACCTGTTAATAGATAAAATGTTGAACCAACTAAACCAGTAGTGAGCTTAAAATCAAGTTTGTGCCACTCAATGATTTGACCAACTAAGAAGTAACTGCCCATGATAATTGTCAGCAACCACAGCCACCGAAATTTATTAAGTCTACCTCCTTTAAGAGCATTTTCTGCGGGTTGAATGACAAAACTACTAGAAAGCAATACCACCGTATTAATAATCACAAAAATCGACAATTCAGGACCAGAAACACCAGGTGGCAGCCAATTTTTTGAGTGCGTCAACCGCAGAGCAATATATGTCAAAATAAAACTCAAAAAGACTAAACTTTCTGATAGTAAGAAGATGCTAAACCCAAACATCCCTTTGCCATGATGGTCTTCAAAATTTCCGCCACCACTGGGCAAAAAGCGTTGTAACCAATGTGGTAAATATCTTAGCCACCGTTCAAAACGGATAGGACTTTCATCTATATGAATGACGCGACGGGTCATAATTCAAAATGTGACTGGGGATTTTAGATTTGCGATTTTGGATAGGAATTTAATCGCAATAACACTTACGCAAAATATCTCTAAAACTCTTCTTTCTTCGTGTCCTTCGTCCCTTCGTGGTTCATTCTTCCGTGACTTGTGGGTAAGTTCTATCTTTATTCCGTTGACTCACCATTGTCAGAATTTTCTATAACCGAGTATTTAGGATCACCGTAATCATAAGGAGGTCTTCTGACAATAGGAATCTCTGCAAAGTTTTCTTGCGGTGGTGGTGAGGTAGTAGTCCATTCCAATCCCGTAGCGTGCCAAGGATTGTTGACTGCCCTTGTCCCATATAGCCAAGAACCCACCATATTCGCAATAAAGGGGAGGATAGATACTCCCAGCAAAAAACCTCCCAGACTAGCGATCGCATTCCATCCCTGATACTGTGGATCATAAGAGGAAATCCGCCGCACCATCCCCTGTAAACCTAAAGGGTGCATAGGGAAAAAAGTCAGGTTTGCACCGATAAATGTCAACAGAAAATGCACTTTACCCCAACCTTCGGCGTACATTTTGCCAGTGATTTTCGGAAACCAAAAGTAAATGGCGGCAAAAATTGCCATTGTGATCGTGTTGAAGACAATATAGTGAAAATGTCCCACCACAAAGTAAGTATTATTAACGTGAATATCGAAAGGTGTGGCAGCCAACATCACACCAGTAACACCCCCAAAAATAAACATCGCTGCACCTCCCATAGCAAACAGCATCGGTGTTTTCAAATGCAGCTTACTCTTCCACACTGTAGCCGTCCAGCCAAATGCCTTCACACCTGTGGGTATAGCAACTAACATTGATGTCACCATAAAAGTCATTCGCATCCAGCCAGGAGTAGCACTGGTAAACATATGATGTACCCAAACGAAAATGCTTACCAAAGCAATGCCTAAAGAAGCCAGAGCTA
This sequence comes from Anabaena sp. PCC 7108, assembly GCF_000332135.1. NCBI lineage: Bacteria > Bacillati > Cyanobacteriota > Cyanophyceae > Nostocales > Nostocaceae > Anabaena > Anabaena sp. PCC 7108. The sequence continues at coordinate 998,620 of NZ_KB235896.1, read as the reverse complement.
AAGAGCGATAGCCAAATAGAGGATTCCGCGCAAAAGCTGGCAATACTTCCGCAAAAATACCAAAAGCTGGCAACGCCATGATATAAACGGCAGGATGGGAGTAAAACCAGAAGAGATGCTGGTAAAGGATAGGGTCGCCATTTTCCAAAGGTTTGAAAAATTGTGTACCGAAAGCCAAGTCAAATAACAGCAAGACCAATGCACCAGTCAAAGAAGGCAAATTAATTAACTGCAATAACTGGGCGCTGAGAACTGACCAAACAAACACAGGCATCCGAAAAAAAGTCATCCCAGGGCAACGCATCCAAAAGATCGTTGTTACAAAATTAACTGCCCCCATAATGGAAGAAATGCCAATTAGTAACAAACTGACAATCCAAAACAACTCACCATTAAAAGGTTGACCGGGCGGAAATTGTAAACTGACTGGAGGATAAGACCACCAACCAGCCTTAGCAGGTCCATTAGGTAACAAAAAGCTAGAGATTAACAAAATCCCCGCAGGTGGAATCATCCAAAAAGAAATGGCATTCAGCAGCGGAAACGCCATATCTCGCGCTCCAATCATCAGAGGTACTAGGTAGTTAGAAATACCTGCATTGAAGGGGATAATCCATAGGAAAATCATGATTGTCCCGTGCATAGAAAATAAGCTGTTGTACAGGGGACGGTCAACGACATTTAATTCAGGAGTCAGCAGTTCCGCCCGAATCAGCATGGCTAACAAACCGCCAATCAAGAAGAAAATAAAGGTCGTGATCATGTACTGCACACCGATAACTTTATGATCGGTGCTGAAGCTGAAATATTGTCGCCAGTTATTAACAATCTCGTTAGGTGAATTTTCTCCAGTAGGGACAGTAGTAATATTTGCCTCAGCATCATGTGTCATTATTATTCTTCCTCTCATTAGCAACGGCTGTTTGCGCGGGTGTGACAGTGTACCAGCTAGTTTTAAATAATGTTTTCGGCGGTTGGGTATATTCAGCCACAGCCTGATTGTTTGTATTTATTGATTGACTAGCTACTTGAGTGAGCCATTGGTGATATTTCTCAATCGGTTCAACGTATACATCCGCATCCATTAAGGCAAAGTAAGTCCCACTAAATTGAGAATCTTTTAGTTTGTATTTACCAGGGCGAATGGGTGTAACTACCAGGTCAATGTCCCGCCCAGGGATGATATCTTGCTTTAAGCGAAATTCAGGCACGTAGAACCCGTGAATCACTTCTTGGGCGTGCATATTTAAACGGGTGCGACGATTAACAGGCAGGTGTAATTCATTACTTGTGACATGATTGGCATAGCGAAAAGACCAAGCCCACTGCTTAACAAAAACTTCAATAATTTCATCTGCTGGTGTGGGAATATTGTTAATTTGAGCAGCATTAGCTGGTTGAGATTCTAGAGGTGTATGCAAATGCACGATTTGCCGCAAACCTAAAATATTTAATTGCTGATAAATATTGAAGCCTTGAAAAGCAATCCACATCACTAACAAAGTGGGAATTGCTGTCCAGAGAATTTCTAGTCTGACATCACCTCTGGAGGGATGACCTTCTGTGTAGTCTTCCTGGGGGGCGCGGAAAAAAAGTACCGAATATGCCATCATACCCACAACTCCCAAGAAGATAAACGCGCCCACTGAGACTAAAAAGCTAAACAAACTATCTACCTTTTGTGCTTCTGCTGTCGCTTCAGCGGGCATCCAAGTATAAGCTTGTTGTCCAAGCCAATGACTGACAACGAGCAACACGGCAATACAACCAGCTATGAGTAAATATTCTAAAAATCTCCACATAAAATTCGAGAACTTCTCGTTTAATTATTTAGACATCTGGTGAAAAGTAAATATGCGATACCTTTAACCCCAATATTTATCGGTTAAGGAAATGTAGGTAGGTTGGGTTGAGCGATCGCAAAACCCAACAAATGCTTATAAATAAAGTATTGCTTTTAACTCTTGTAGAGACGTTCCATGGAACGTCTCTACATTTCCAAAACGTCTCTACATTTCCAGCAGATAAGATGTCTATTTGAGTAGTAAATTTGGGTTTCCACCTTCTCGGATTAACTTAGCCGCAGTAACATGAATCCCAAACTGTTCTCCCAGTTGTCCCCCTAAAGTTCCGTGAACATACAAAATACCGAACATTGCTATACCCACCAACAAGTAACTCCACTGCACTTGTCTAGCAGCATTCTTGCGCCAACGATAACGTTGCCAACCTCTCCATACCGTCATCGCCACAATGATTCCCAACAGTAAAATACCGCCTAAACCATGCAATAACATCGTCCAACTAGCATTCAATCCCCAGTCACTCTTTTGATTAACTGGTGGGTTCGCCAGTAGTAGCTCAAAAAACCCAAATGCGACAGTGAAAAATGTGATCACAGATGCTCCTAATAAGTTGTACCAACCAACATCGAAGAAGCTAGAACGAATCACAGGAAGAGACAAAAATTTGAAGATAGGTCGTTCTATGGGGAAAATCGCTCCGGCTATGTCAAATAAAATCCCGATAATAAATAAACCCAATGTCAGATGCACCAACTGGGGATGGATGGGAATTTCGTAAGGTAGTCTGTTAGCACCGAACTGCAACCCGAACTGGTCAATTAGCTGGGAGTTCATGGCGAAATTCCTTGTTTCATGGCTTCAATAACAGGCTCGACATGAAACCCATATACCCAAAATAGTTTACTGCCTAGATACATTTGCAAGAAAATCAGACAAATCAAAAATGTGGCTACACCAAGATAAGCAGGTGGTATTTTTAAGGGATTGCGATTGCGAATTCCAAACCGCCAACCTGTGACAACAGCCACAAGTACTGCCAGCAACCATCCCATGAATGTGTGAAAATTTAGTGTTGGCTTGGCTGCTTCATAAACTTGTGCTAGACCTGCTTCCAATTGACCAAATATAACTGCTAGGAAAATAGCTCCCGCAGCGACAAACATATTCCAAAAACTGACTTCTAACAAACGCACATTTTGGGTAAAATAGCCCACTACGTCGCAGAAAAACGAAAATAACACCATCGCAATTACAAAGTGGACGATGATGGGATGTATAGGGTCAGGGTATGGCAGATTTTGGTTATTGAGAGGTAGCGCAGGCATTACTTTTTCCTGAAAATATCCAGACGCTGTGATGAGTTTTTAGTGACAATAAAATTCTTTCAGTGTGGTATTTTTCCTTATTTTTGCTTAAAAAATCAATTCATTATCAAAATCTACTGGATTGTTGATAGTATCTCCAATAGATTAGAAAAAATACCCTGTCTTAGGGATGATTTACATAAAAAATTAACAATTTTTATTTTTTATAAATGTTTATCTAAGAAAGAATCAAAATACAAGTATTCTCTGTATTTATCTGCGTTTATCTGCGTTTATCTGCGTTCACATCCTCATCCTATGCAACTTTATTTTAATTTAGTAAAAAAACTAAATTTTCATCACAAATATTTTTCTAATACCTAACTTGATCATCGGCAAAGAAAATTTTAACTCTTTAGTTATAGATACTGATTCTTCCAATAGTTAGAAGCGATCGCTACAGCAAAGCTCTAAAGTAGTGCCATCATCAGCTAATTTATTTTGCACAACTATAGGACTAAAGCTGCGTGTCACACCAAAAATCTATTGTAGGGTGCGTCAGACTGCATAAATCTAGTAAATAAACAGATTTTTGATATCTGACGCACCCTACCAATGTGCCAGTTGCGTAAGTCCTGAACTATTTACATAATGAACAAGACCAAAAAAGCCTAAGTTTTCAGGATTAGTAACACTCAAGTTCTACATTATTATGAAAAAATATTATGAGCTATTCTCCTTACCTCCTCAAAGGTCAAAAAGCCCTTGTAACAGGTGCTAGTTCCGGTATTGGTGAAGCTATAGCTCGTCTTTTGGCTGAGTCAGGTGCAGCAGTAGCGATTAACTATCATTCTGAAGCTGAAGAAGCGCAAAAAATTGTCGATGATATTCAGGCTGCAAACGGTCAAGCTTTTTCTATTCAGGCTGATGTCAGTCATGAAAACCAAGTCAAGGCCATGTTTAGTCAAACACTCCAGCAATTTGGAACTATTGACATATTAGTAAACAACGCAGGTTTGCAAAAAGATTCACCTTTTGTAGATATGAGTCTTGAGCAATGGAATGCAGTTATTGGGGTGAACTTGACCGGACAATTTTTGTGTGCGCGGGAAGCAGCAAAAGAATTTTTGCGTCGAGGTGTACAGCCACATATTTCATCAGCCGCAGGTAAGATTATTTGTATTAGTTCAGTGCATGAAGTTATTCCTTGGGCGGGTCATGTCAATTATGCCGCTAGTAAAGGTGGTATTAATATGATGATGCGAAGTATTGCCCAAGAACTTGCTCCCCACAAAATTCGCGTTAATAGTATTGCTCCCGGTGCAATCAAAACTCCCATTAATAAATCAGCTTGGGATAATCCACAAGCAGAGGCAAAATTACTGCAACTTATTCCTGCAAAACGAGTTGGTGATGTTATAGACATCGCCAAAGCAGTAGTTTGGTTAGCTGCTGATGACTCTGATTATGTGAATGGGGCAACACTATTTGTAGATGGTGGTATGACCTTGTATCCAGGATTTACAGAAAATGGTTAAAAAAGAGACTTATACAACACAGCGGAAATAAACCACCCATATGATGCATTATGCGGTGGGAAAGAGGAAAACAAAATCTGTGAGAAACTTACCTATTTAGACAGCTAATTTTTACTAATATTGACAATTATGGCCACTGATTCATCTCAGAAAACAATCTTTGCTGCAATGGGAGCTAACTTAGCAATCGCTATTACTAAATTTATTGCTGCTTTCATTACCAATAGTTCAGCGATGATCTCTGAGGGTATTCATTCACTAGTAGATACTACAGATCAATTATTACTTCTGCTAGGAATTAGCATGAGTCAAAAACCAGCAGATGATAGTCATCCTTTTGGTTATGGTCAAGAACTTTATTTCTGGACTTTCATTGTTGCTATCTTCATCTTTTCTATTGGTGGCGGGATGTCCATTTATCAAGGAATTACTCATTTAATAAATCCTAGTCCTTTAGAAAACCCCATCTGGAATTATATTGTCTTAGCTATCGCAATATTCTTTGAAGGCTTTTCTTGGACTATAGCTTTAAAAGAGTTTTTGCCAACCAAGGGTAAACAAAATTTCTGGCAAGCAGTTAGAAACAGTAAAGATCCGACAGTATTCACGATCTTATTTGAAGATTCTGCCGCAATTTTAGGTTTACTTGTCGCTTTGATCGGCATCTTTTTAGGTCATTTATTTGATAATGTTTATTTCGATGGTAAGTAGAAAGGCGCAGAAAAACAGAAGTATGTAACGAAACGTAAAGTTGCCTAAAAACCTCTTCCCTCCTGCCTTCTGCCCTCTGCCTCCTGCCTTGTCATAACGACAATTTTTAACGCCGACCTACTTATCGCCTCAATTATTATTGGCATTATTTTAGCGGTTGTCGCCTTGGTATTAGCAAGAGAAAGTAAAGGATTATTAGTTGGGGAAAGTGCAGATCCTCAAACCGTAGCTAATATTCGTTCTTTATCAAAAACAGAACCAGGAGTACAAACAATCATCCGGGTGCTAACAATGCACCTTGCGCCACAGGAAGTATTACTTAATTTAGAAATTCAATTTTCCCAAAATCTTACAAGTGAAAAAATAGCATTAACTGTAGATAATTTAGAAGCAAAAATTCGCCAACATCATCCAGAAATTAAACAAATTTTTATAGAAGCTAAATCTTTAAGTTCCGTTGGCAAATCTTCTCAACCTTCTCAATAAAATTTGTTAATTTGTTAATATGAAAATTCTTGGACAAAAAACGGCTTTTGGCTCACCAGGCATTGATCCGCGCTGGACTCATGCCAATAAAGATGGAGTCGGAACAGCTTACTCTACCTCCAGTCACGTTTGGTTTACTGTTTGGAACGGTGTGATTACTGAAGTTTACTATCCCACAGTAGACAGACCCCAAATTCGAGATTTGCAATACCTAATTTCTGATGGCAAAAGCTTTTTTCACGAAGAGAAACGCCATCTTCAATCAATCACAGAACCTCTATGCACTAATAGTTTAGGATACCGAATCACTAATTCTGATCCTCAAGGACGTTATGCTGTCATTAAAGAAGTGATTGCCGACCCCCATTTATCCTGCATTTTACAACACACAAAAATCACAGGAGAGAGTGAGTTTATTTCCCAACTCCAGTTATACGCTTTGTGTGCGCCACATTTGGAAGTTGGAGGTAGAGGTAATAATGGTTACGCTGTAGAAGTTGCTGGACATCGAATCCTGACAGCTGAGAAAGGGGGTACATGGTTAGCAGTAGTGGCAACAATTCCCTTTACCCGTCTTTCTTGTGGCTACGTTGGTGAAAGTGATGGTTGGACAGATTTAGCTGATAATTTTCAGATGGATTGGGAGTTTGATAGCGCTGTAGATGGCAACCTGGCTCTGACTGGAGAACTAAATTTAGATAGCACTAAAGAGTTTACTTTAGGATTGGCATTTGGAACAACATTTCACAATGCCATATCTACATTATTTCAATCACTCAATATTCCTTTCTCAGAACAGAAGCAACACTATATTAAACAGTGGAAGCTATCGCGCGATAATATCAAACCATTAGAGAATCTTTCCTGTGATCATGGCGAGTTGTATCACAACAGCATTAGTTTATTGTTAGCACATGAAGACAAAACTTATCCTGGTGCTTTAATCGCTTCCCTGGCTATCCCTTGGGGTGAAGCCAAAGACGACCAAGATCGAGGAGGATATCACCTTGTCTGGACGCGGGATATGGTCAGTAGTGTAGCAGGTTTAGTGGCGGCTGGGGAAATTGATACGGCAGCGCGATCGCTCATTTATCTGGCCACCAGTCAGCAGGAAGACGGCGGTTTTGCCCAAAATTTCTGGGTTGATGGTGAACCTTACTGGCAAGGTATTCAACTGGATGAAGTGGCATTTCCTATTTTATTAGCATGGCTATTACACCAGCAAAATACTTGCTTAAACTTTGATATTTATCCCATGATTTTACGGGCGGCGGGTTATTTAATTCGTCATAGTCCTGTTACCCAACAAGAACGATGGGAGGAATGTAGTGGTTATTCACCTTCTACCCTAGCTTGTAACATTGCTGGCTTAATCTGCGCTGCTCAATTTGCGCGTGAACGTGGGGATGAAACAACAGCAACTTTTATAGACTGGAGTTTAGACTAAATCGGTGATGTTCAAGAAAAAAAAGGGGGTCTGATTGAATACAGACCCCCTTTTGGCAGAAGCTGAGAAACGAACTACCATTACTCACCTGCCAATATGAAACTTGCCAGATTAGAAGAATTCCGTCAAGCAGCCTACCAACATTTAGGCAAAGCGAAAGACGCTACCTTTGAATTGACAGATGCGATATTACTGACTCGAAATGTTTATTGCCTAGCAGAGTTGTCCTTATCGCCAGTATTTAGACGCAAGTGGCCAAGCATCTATGAGGCGCTACAAGATAGCAGACCACAGCGACAGAAATTGATGCAGCTATATATCAAACAGATACCAACTGTGGAGCGACCTCTATTGGCAGGAGATCATACGAACTGGTCACGACCAGATGCAGTCAAACTCAAAGAAAGAACTTATCAACATAGTGGCACATCCATCGCCGGAAATAAACCAATAACTGTAGGACAGGGATATAGCACAATAGCCTGGATACCAGAAAAAGAGGGGAGTTGGGCATTACCTTTAAGACATGAAAGAATCACAAGTGCCGAAAGTCCAATTAGCAAAGCAATTTGGCAACTCAAACAGGTGTGTAAATATTTTCCTACTAGACCAATTTCCGTTTGGGATAGTGAATACGGTTGTGCGCCGTTTGTCTTAAAAACTGCCAGTATTCCCGCAGATATTCTGGTTCGGTTGCGTTCAAATTTGTGTTTATGGGGTGAACCGGGAGCTTATTCTGGTAAGGGACGACCCAAAAAACATGTTCAAGAAGGCAGGAGGCAGAGGGCAGAGGGCAGAAGGAACCAATTGGAAAGGGATTGTGACCCCTCCCAATCGGAAGCTCCCAAATTTTCGATTTGGGAGGGGCTTCATACCCTTACTCCTTTCAGTCGTGGGCAGAGGAGACATTCCTTCTGCCTCCTGCCTCCTGCCCTCTGCCTTTACCGGTGATAAATTTAAACTCAATGAGCCAACAACATGGAGTGAAGCGACATCTGTTTTGGAAATAAATGACTCAAAATTAGGACGTGTGCGTGTGAGCTTGTGGAAAGATTTACACTTCCGTAAAGCTGCTACACACCCAATGTTAATCATCAGAGTTGAACGTCTGGACGCGCAAGGTAACATGAGGGTATCCAAACCTTTATGGTTGGCTTGGGTAGGAGAAGAAATACCACCTCTAGAAGAAGTTTGGTCTCTTTACTTGCGTCGCTTTACGATTGACCATTGGTATCGCTTTTTGAAGCAGCGTCTACATTGGACAGTGCCAAACTTA
>NZ_KB235896.1:829354-989953 GCF_000332135.1 Anabaena sp. PCC 7108 | reverse complement strand
GAAAACAATCTTTGCTGCAATGGGAGCTAACTTAGCAATCGCTATTACTAAATTTATTGCTGCTTTCATTACCAATAGTTCAGCGATGATCTCTGAGGGTATTCATTCACTAGTAGATACTACAGATCAATTATTACTTCTGCTAGGAATTAGCATGAGTCAAAAACCAGCAGATGATAGTCATCCTTTTGGTTATGGTCAAGAACTTTATTTCTGGACTTTCATTGTTGCTATCTTCATCTTTTCTATTGGTGGCGGGATGTCCATTTATCAAGGAATTACTCATTTAATAAATCCTAGTCCTTTAGAAAACCCCATCTGGAATTATATTGTCTTAGCTATCGCAATATTCTTTGAAGGCTTTTCTTGGACTATAGCTTTAAAAGAGTTTTTGCCAACCAAGGGTAAACAAAATTTCTGGCAAGCAGTTAGAAACAGTAAAGATCCGACAGTATTCACGATCTTATTTGAAGATTCTGCCGCAATTTTAGGTTTACTTGTCGCTTTGATCGGCATCTTTTTAGGTCATTTATTTGATAATGTTTATTTCGATGGTAAGTAGAAAGGCGCAGAAAAACAGAAGTATGTAACGAAACGTAAAGTTGCCTAAAAACCTCTTCCCTCCTGCCTTCTGCCCTCTGCCTCCTGCCTTGTCATAACGACAATTTTTAACGCCGACCTACTTATCGCCTCAATTATTATTGGCATTATTTTAGCGGTTGTCGCCTTGGTATTAGCAAGAGAAAGTAAAGGATTATTAGTTGGGGAAAGTGCAGATCCTCAAACCGTAGCTAATATTCGTTCTTTATCAAAAACAGAACCAGGAGTACAAACAATCATCCGGGTGCTAACAATGCACCTTGCGCCACAGGAAGTATTACTTAATTTAGAAATTCAATTTTCCCAAAATCTTACAAGTGAAAAAATAGCATTAACTGTAGATAATTTAGAAGCAAAAATTCGCCAACATCATCCAGAAATTAAACAAATTTTTATAGAAGCTAAATCTTTAAGTTCCGTTGGCAAATCTTCTCAACCTTCTCAATAAAATTTGTTAATTTGTTAATATGAAAATTCTTGGACAAAAAACGGCTTTTGGCTCACCAGGCATTGATCCGCGCTGGACTCATGCCAATAAAGATGGAGTCGGAACAGCTTACTCTACCTCCAGTCACGTTTGGTTTACTGTTTGGAACGGTGTGATTACTGAAGTTTACTATCCCACAGTAGACAGACCCCAAATTCGAGATTTGCAATACCTAATTTCTGATGGCAAAAGCTTTTTTCACGAAGAGAAACGCCATCTTCAATCAATCACAGAACCTCTATGCACTAATAGTTTAGGATACCGAATCACTAATTCTGATCCTCAAGGACGTTATGCTGTCATTAAAGAAGTGATTGCCGACCCCCATTTATCCTGCATTTTACAACACACAAAAATCACAGGAGAGAGTGAGTTTATTTCCCAACTCCAGTTATACGCTTTGTGTGCGCCACATTTGGAAGTTGGAGGTAGAGGTAATAATGGTTACGCTGTAGAAGTTGCTGGACATCGAATCCTGACAGCTGAGAAAGGGGGTACATGGTTAGCAGTAGTGGCAACAATTCCCTTTACCCGTCTTTCTTGTGGCTACGTTGGTGAAAGTGATGGTTGGACAGATTTAGCTGATAATTTTCAGATGGATTGGGAGTTTGATAGCGCTGTAGATGGCAACCTGGCTCTGACTGGAGAACTAAATTTAGATAGCACTAAAGAGTTTACTTTAGGATTGGCATTTGGAACAACATTTCACAATGCCATATCTACATTATTTCAATCACTCAATATTCCTTTCTCAGAACAGAAGCAACACTATATTAAACAGTGGAAGCTATCGCGCGATAATATCAAACCATTAGAGAATCTTTCCTGTGATCATGGCGAGTTGTATCACAACAGCATTAGTTTATTGTTAGCACATGAAGACAAAACTTATCCTGGTGCTTTAATCGCTTCCCTGGCTATCCCTTGGGGTGAAGCCAAAGACGACCAAGATCGAGGAGGATATCACCTTGTCTGGACGCGGGATATGGTCAGTAGTGTAGCAGGTTTAGTGGCGGCTGGGGAAATTGATACGGCAGCGCGATCGCTCATTTATCTGGCCACCAGTCAGCAGGAAGACGGCGGTTTTGCCCAAAATTTCTGGGTTGATGGTGAACCTTACTGGCAAGGTATTCAACTGGATGAAGTGGCATTTCCTATTTTATTAGCATGGCTATTACACCAGCAAAATACTTGCTTAAACTTTGATATTTATCCCATGATTTTACGGGCGGCGGGTTATTTAATTCGTCATAGTCCTGTTACCCAACAAGAACGATGGGAGGAATGTAGTGGTTATTCACCTTCTACCCTAGCTTGTAACATTGCTGGCTTAATCTGCGCTGCTCAATTTGCGCGTGAACGTGGGGATGAAACAACAGCAACTTTTATAGACTGGAGTTTAGACTAAATCGGTGATGTTCAAGAAAAAAAAGGGGGTCTGATTGAATACAGACCCCCTTTTGGCAGAAGCTGAGAAACGAACTACCATTACTCACCTGCCAATATGAAACTTGCCAGATTAGAAGAATTCCGTCAAGCAGCCTACCAACATTTAGGCAAAGCGAAAGACGCTACCTTTGAATTGACAGATGCGATATTACTGACTCGAAATGTTTATTGCCTAGCAGAGTTGTCCTTATCGCCAGTATTTAGACGCAAGTGGCCAAGCATCTATGAGGCGCTACAAGATAGCAGACCACAGCGACAGAAATTGATGCAGCTATATATCAAACAGATACCAACTGTGGAGCGACCTCTATTGGCAGGAGATCATACGAACTGGTCACGACCAGATGCAGTCAAACTCAAAGAAAGAACTTATCAACATAGTGGCACATCCATCGCCGGAAATAAACCAATAACTGTAGGACAGGGATATAGCACAATAGCCTGGATACCAGAAAAAGAGGGGAGTTGGGCATTACCTTTAAGACATGAAAGAATCACAAGTGCCGAAAGTCCAATTAGCAAAGCAATTTGGCAACTCAAACAGGTGTGTAAATATTTTCCTACTAGACCAATTTCCGTTTGGGATAGTGAATACGGTTGTGCGCCGTTTGTCTTAAAAACTGCCAGTATTCCCGCAGATATTCTGGTTCGGTTGCGTTCAAATTTGTGTTTATGGGGTGAACCGGGAGCTTATTCTGGTAAGGGACGACCCAAAAAACATGTTCAAGAAGGCAGGAGGCAGAGGGCAGAGGGCAGAAGGAACCAATTGGAAAGGGATTGTGACCCCTCCCAATCGGAAGCTCCCAAATTTTCGATTTGGGAGGGGCTTCATACCCTTACTCCTTTCAGTCGTGGGCAGAGGAGACATTCCTTCTGCCTCCTGCCTCCTGCCCTCTGCCTTTACCGGTGATAAATTTAAACTCAATGAGCCAACAACATGGAGTGAAGCGACATCTGTTTTGGAAATAAATGACTCAAAATTAGGACGTGTGCGTGTGAGCTTGTGGAAAGATTTACACTTCCGTAAAGCTGCTACACACCCAATGTTAATCATCAGAGTTGAACGTCTGGACGCGCAAGGTAACATGAGGGTATCCAAACCTTTATGGTTGGCTTGGGTAGGAGAAGAAATACCACCTCTAGAAGAAGTTTGGTCTCTTTACTTGCGTCGCTTTACGATTGACCATTGGTATCGCTTTTTGAAGCAGCGTCTACATTGGACAGTGCCAAACTTAAGCACTCCCAAACAATGTGAGAGGTGGAGTGACCTGATGCCTTTAATGACTTGGGAATTGTGGTTAGCTCGTGATATTGTTACGGATAATCCTCTTCCTTGGCAGAAATCTCAGGGTCATTTGACCCCTGGAAGAGTTGCTCAATCTATGGGTGGAGTTTTTGCGGCCATTGGTACTCCCGCCTCTGCACCCAAACCTCGCGGAAAGTCTCCTGGTTGGGAATCAGGAAAACAGCGTCACCGTAAAAACCCCTGCCCCATTGTTAAAAAAACAGTAACACGACCACGTAAAGAACCATCAGTTACTGTTTAATACCTAAGATTATTCATAGTTTTACGAAGTCTCTGATTAACTCAGCCCTCCTGAGTCTTTTTTCATGCCTTAGTCTAAACTCCAGAAAATATTTACACACCTGTTTGAGTTGCCAAATTGCTTTGCTAATTGGACTTTCGGCACTTGTGATTCTTTCATGTCTTAAAGGTAATGCCCAACTCCCCTCTTTTTCTGGTATCCAGGCTATTGTGCTATATCCCTGTCCTACAGTTATTGGTTTATTTCCGGCGATGGATGTGCCACTATGTTGATAAGTTCTTTCTTTGAGTTTGACTGCATCTGGTCGTGACCAGTTCGTATGATCTCCTGCCAATAGAGGTCGCTCCACAGTGGTATCTGTTTGATATAAGCTTGCATAAATTTCTGTCGTTTGGTCTGCTATCTTGTAGGCCGTCATAGATGCTTGGCCACTTGCGTCTAAATACTGGCGATAAGGACAACTCTGCTAGGCAATAAACATTTCGAGTCAGTAATATCGCATCTGTCAATTCAAAGGTAGCGTCTTTCGCTTTGCCTAAATGTTGGTAGGCTGCTTGACGGAATTCTTCTAATCTGGCAAGTTTCATATTGGCAGGTGAGTAATGGTAGTTCGTTTCTCAGCTTCTGCCAAAAGGGGGTCTGTATTCAATCAGACCCCCTTTTTTTTCTTGAACATCACCGATTTAGTCTAAACTCCAGTAATAAACCTAAAGGTAGATTTTCTTGAGTTTGATCAGAAAATGGTTCAAACCAAACATCAATTTCTTGAACTTCGCTTTTCACCTTTTCGCTTTTTTTAATTGTTCCTAGAGGTGTCAATAATTCCTCCAGATATTCTTTAGCGAATTGATCATGAGATTGTCGAGTCATGATATGTTAGTCAAATTTTTTATTAAATTGTTGCTTAACCTGTTCATAAATTTCCAGAGTTATGAGAGATATACTATTATCTTGAGCATAGGTTTCAATCTTCTTCCGAGCAAAGGGACGAATAAAGAAAGGGATTTCTTTTATTTTCTCTTCTGATTCAGCAGTCCATTTAATTTGTTCACTCATAGATTTGTAGGGTGTTGATATTAGAGATTGCAATTCATACACAGTTGAACAATTAATATTGTTATGCCTGAAAACTCTTTTTGAATAAAGTTTTCAAATTTTGCATCTTCTAAATTAAAAAAGATGGTTATTTAGACAGGCTTAAAGTGCAAACCTGCTGTAACATTTTTTCACTGGCAACACTATCAGCTTCAACTTCAAAATATTGAGGCCAATAATCTGTAACAGAAGTATAGGTTTTCCATCTAGCATTAGCAGTTAATCTGCCATTATCACAAGATTTGGTGTATGCACTTCTTTTTTTATCACCAATACTGTAGTCAAATACAACAACTTTTACCTTTGGGTAATTATCTTTATTGCTATAGAAACCATCTTGATTATTGAGAGTATCATCAGCTAACATGATTTCAGATTTAACACTGCTTTCATTTAGTTTTAGTATCTCACCGCTATGAGTTTTACCAAAATCTACCCACTTGTCTTGATCTACTTGAGCAAATACAGGTATTGTCAACATAGACAAAGAAGAAATTATGATTGCTGTCGCAGATTTAATTAGTTGCATGATTTTATGAATCTAAATTTCTCATGAGATATCATCAACTTAAATATACACAATTTCATGATTTTTTGGCGAACTGATCATGAAATTGACGCGTCATTTGATTATATCAAAAATCATGGTACAATATTCTTTATGAAAATCACTAATTAACTCAATGAACGAACTATTAACTCGTATTACACAAATACCTGGTCAATGTGGTGGTCGTCCTTGCATTCGCGGAATGAGAATTAGAGTTAGCGATATTTTAGAAATGTTAGCGGAAAATGTCAGCGTTAGCGAAATTTTAGAAGACTTTCCTGATTTAGAACCGGAAGATATCCAAGCTTGTCTTGTGTTTGCTGCACGACGGACTGAATTTGTGCGTTTGACAGCATGAAAATTTGGATTGATGCACAGTAAGTTTTTGCCATCTTCCCTAATAAGCCTAAAGGTAAATTTTCCTGATTTTGAGAAGAAAATATTTCAAACCAAATATCAATTTTTTGAACTTCACTTTTAACTTTTTCGCTTTTTTTAATTGTTCCTAAAAGTGATCTTTTAACAACAGAAAGGAATGGAAAATGTGGGTTTGAAAAGCTTTTAAACCACCATCTTTATCCCAACGAGCCTTAAAAGTGGGCAAGTCCTGTAATTTCATCATATTTCCACCCTCATAGCGGAGAACCGCTGAATAATCAAATATTTTATCCGCTCTTGCTGATTCGGGTGGATTAACAAAATCAATAGCCCAAAATACCTCAACAATTCGGTATATGTTGTAATCACCTTTCCAATCTTCACGTTCAGGCTTATAGTCCATAACTCTTACCAAATGAGTGACATATCCGCGTTGTCTGAGCAAAATTAAATCGTCCTTTTCTGGTTTACGAGCATCCTCTTCATTGTCTTTCCAAGCCAGTTTGAAGAGATCATAAACTTTGCATTGTGAATATGCCCAATCACCATCGTCACGTCTCACGTTTTTAGTCCACTTCAAAAGAGATAAATCCATATTACTTATCCAGTAAATTTTAAGAGTATATTGAGATTTCAAATCCCCGACTTCTTGAAGAAGTCGGGGATTTTGTTGTTTAATACTTAAACTTGCGCTACAGGTTCTTTAGCCAAAAACTTCTCCAACTCAGTCAAAGCATCAGCATCAACCTTAGTCTGCATTGGACAGAACTTAGGACCACACATTGAACAAAACTCAGCGGTTTTATAGATATCTGCTGGTAAAGTTTCGTCGTGATATTCCTTCGCTCTTTCTGGGTCTAAAGATAACTCAAATTGACGATTCCAATCGAAATTATAGCGAGCTTTAGAAAGTTCATCATCTCTATCTCTAGCACCAGGGCGATGTCTAGCAATATCCGCAGCATGAGCCGCAATTTTATACGCAATTAAGCCATTACGCACATCTTCAGCATTAGGTAAACCCAAGTGTTCTTTAGGAGTCACATAACACAACATCGCTGTTCCATACCAACCCGCCATAGCTGCGCCAATCGCTGAGGTAATATGGTCGTAACCAGGAGCAATATCTGTTACCAAAGGACCGAGAACATAGAAAGGTGCTTCTGAACACTCTTCCATTTGCTTGCGGACGTTGAACTCAATTTGATCCATAGGAACGTGGCCGGGACCTTCCACCATGACTTGGACATCATGTTCCCAAGCCTTGCGGGTGAGATTTCCCAGAGTTTTCAGTTCTGCTAACTGGGCTTCATCGGAGGCATCATGGGTACATCCTGGGCGCAGGGAGTCGCCTAAACTGAAGGAAACATCATATCTTTTAAAAATCTCAATGATGTCGTTGAAATGGGTATAAAGGGGGTTTTGTTTGTGGTGATGCAACATCCACCGCGCCAAAATTCCGCCACCACGAGAAACAATTCCTGTCAGACGGTTTCTGACTAAAGGTAAATGTTCAATCAAAATTCCTGCGTGGATAGTTTGATAGTCTACCCCTTGCTGGGCGTGTTTTTCGATGATGTGGAGAAAGTCGTCAGCGGTGAGATTTTCGATAGTGCCGTGAACGCTTTCTAAAGCTTGGTAAACTGGAACTGTGCCAATGGGAACAGGTGAAGCGTTGATAATTGCGGTGCGAATTTCATCTAAATTACCGCCACCTGTGGACAAATCCATGACGGTATCTGCACCGTATTTTACTGCCAAGTTGAGTTTGTCAACTTCTTCCTGCAAGTTGGAGGAGTTGGGAGAAGCGCCGATATTGGCGTTAACTTTGCAACTAGAAGCGATACCAATGGCCATCGGTTCTAAGTTAGTGTGATTAATATTCGCAGGGATAATCATCCTTCCCCGTGCCACTTCGGCGCGGATTAGTTCAGGAGGAAGGTTTTCCCGCTTGGCAACGTATTGCATTTCTTCAGTGATAACACCTTGACGTGCGTAGTACATTTGCGATACGTTAGCTTGTCCACGTCGCTTGGCTACCCATTCTGTACGCATTATGAAATTCCTCAAATAAACAGCTTCCCTCCGCTGGTATTACCCAGACTCAGGTGTTAAGGGTTTGATCTCAGCTTAGTTTTCCCAAGCACCCCTAGCATGGTGTAGATTGTAGCATTTTGGTTTTGGATGGGGGGAGGGATGTTATGAATTGTGAGGATGGGGGGATAGAGGGTTTGTGGTTGGTTGCATAACCCGCCTTGGGTTGAAACCCCAGGCTAATAGCTAAAGTCCGTTAAAACGGACTCAAATCTTTTCTTTTTCCAGTCGTCTTTAGACGACTTTTGTTATTAGCCTTGCACTTCAGTGCTAGGCGGGTAAGTAAATAATTACTACGCTATAGCTAGAACATTAGTAAAATTATCCGGTTCGCAATAGTTTCTAATTAAGGCTTTGGCATTTTCTCGTTTTTCACCTGTGAATAAGTTAAAGATTATTTCTTCATTCTGAGAGTAAAGATGTAATAAGCCAAAGTCTTTAATTCGTGAATAGAGTAATGGAACTCCTGCCAATGTTAGTAAATTTAATTTTTTATTATCACGCTCTCTTGCTTTATCATTATCATGATATGTAGATTGAAATTCTACAACTAAACAAGGTTTATAGTCTTTGTTTGTAATGAGAGCATCTACACTGGAGCTAAAGAAGAAGTTTCTGAGTTTAATATCAAGGCTGCTACCTAATTCACGAAATGAGCATAAGCTTACCTGTGTATGAATTTTATAATTCTCATCTATGCAGGTTTGGAGAAATTCTAACATTCTTTCTTCGTAAGGGTTTACAAGCCTTTTTGGGTTTACAGACATTAGTTTCTCGCCATTAGTATTTTTGCAAAATGGTTAGCGGGAGTTTGGTATTTTGGATGAATAAATAAGCATCAAATAATATTCGTTCTAAATTCCTTTTAATATCAACAACTAAAAAATAGCAAAATAATTAATTGAAGGCAATATTAAATTAAATCGTGCCAGTGTCAGAAACCAATAAAAAACCACGTAATTTCGTTGTTTTTACAAAAACCATGTAAAAATTACCAACGCCTGAAAGCAAGCATGAATAAGGGATTTAAATAAATCCATAAGATTAAATCGTGCCACAATCATGACTTCACAGTAAAAATCTATGGATTAAACTATTGACTTTTGTAAAAAAATATGTAAAGTCTTACAACAATACCAATATCCTGAAAACAAGCAAGGATTATGTGATGAATACGAACCACAGAGGCACAGAGGACACAGAGGTAAGAGATTTAGGACAGGATATAAATGAGCTTACGGGGGAGGTTATTGGGGCTGCAATTGAGGTACACCGGGTTTTGGGTCCTGGGTTTTTGGAGGAAGTGTATAAGGAGGCACTGGTTGTTGAATTTATGATTCGGGGTATACATCATGAGGTTGAAAAGTCAATAAGTTTGACATATAAAGGACATGATGTAGGTAGAGGTAGATTGGATTTTTTAGTTGCAGACTTTTTAGTTGTGGAATTAAAAGCTGTACAAAACCTAGCCCCCATTCATGAAGCTCAACTTTTGTCCTACCTTAAAATCACTAACCTTTCTTTAGGTCTTCTCATCAACTTTAACGTTTCCCTGCTCAAAGACGGCATCAAACGCATCATTCTTTAACTCTTCCCTCTGTGTCCTCTGTGCCTCTGTGGTTCGTTCATTACCCCTCAAACCTCGTCCGGGTTAACCCCCAACTCACGCAACCGTTCCGCTAAACGTGCGGCTTTTTGCTGTTCCTGTTCTAACTGAGATGTTAATTCCTGTGCTTCAGTAGATAACTGTAGGCATTTCTCACCACTATGTAACAATAAATTCCCTTGAATATCCCACCAACGTAACCAAGGCGCTTGCATATTATTATACTTTCCTTCCCAAATGCCTAACTCTACACCTAAAGGTAAAATAGGATAATGACCTCTTTCATTAGCTGTAACTAACTGATAATGACCATCAACTAGGTGATAAACTTCAATACTGGCTTTTTGTACCTCATAAATGCCATAAAACGGTACTCTTATTGCTTGTTCATATACCCAAAATTTACCACTTATGGGTGTTTTATCTCGTTCTTCTGAACCATCACCAGAAACAAATTCTAAAACTATTAAAGGTGCTATGTATTCCTGCCACAATACATAAGAACGGCGAAATTTACCGTTTAACATTGGTGGTACATTGGCTACATAAAACCAATCTGGTGCTTCTGCGCCTTTTTCTGGAGGGTCAGTTAAACGCCAGTAAATACCGCAATCTTGACCGATCGCATATTGTCCATCAGAATGTAGTTGTTGCAATACGCTGTTAATAGAGTCAGTTAGCAAGATGCTTTGAGGATGTTCTTGAAAATTTTGACCTACGGTACGCTTCGCTAACACGAATGTTCCATCCGACTCTGGTAACTCAGTATGGTCGGGAAGATGAATAATGTTTAATTCAGTAGATTTAGCAAGAGTCATAGAACTGGGGGTTTGGGTTAAAGACTCGGTTGCATCTATTCTAGTTGAATATTATGATACTACAGTGCGATAGCGAAGCGCTCCGTAGGAATCGCTCTTTCTAATTACGAATTACGTTAGCGTTCACGCAGTGTGCCGTAGGCATAGCTCTCCCAAATTACGAATTACGAATTACGAATTACGAATTACGTTCGCGTAGCGTTTCCGTAGGAAATATTACGAATTACGAATTATTTAACTGCTTCTTGAAGTTGCTCTGGTGTCAAAGATTGAACTAAACTCAATGGTAGCGGTTGCCGACTAATAGTATTAACATAATCTGCACTCAAGTAAGGCAAATAACTTGGCTGTTCAGCAACATAGGTTTGAAAAAAGGGAACACTTAAAGCTTTAACATAACTGCGTGCTAATGCAGGACTTGAACCAATTACTTGCATAGGAACAGGTACAGCTGCATTCGGTGATTCTGCAATAGTAGAAAAGTGTGTGCCACCATTAATCATCACTAAATACTTATTTGCTGTTGTTAACCAAGTAAAAGGTATAATTTGTTCTGGTAAAGCCGGAGCAATTGTATCGGCACTGCCAGATATAATCATCACCGGGATTTTAATTTGGCTGAGACTAGCTTTCCCCATAATACTGCTATCTACAGGGTCAATTGCAATTATCGCTTTAACTCGTGGATCAAATAAATTATATTCTTTATTTGGTAAATTTATGGCCAAGCATTGAAGTAAAAGAGAAATATTTATTGTATTTTTTATATCTGGGCAATCTTTTTGTAATTGCTCAAAATCAATTTCTGCACCTGCTAATGCTAAAGCTGTATAACCACCAAAAGATTGTCCGACAACTCCTATTTGTTGGAGATTTAAACGCCCTTTAAATTCTGGGTTATTTTGAGACAGCCAAGTTAATTCATCTAATAAATACTTGACATCTAATGGTCTGTCAATGAATTCTCTGGGGTTAGTTATTGTTTGTGCTGTGCCTGACAATAGTGCTTGAAATTGTTCTGCATTACTACCAGGATGCTCTGGAACAGCTACTATAAAGCCTGATTGAGCTAGATGTTCAGCCAGGTAAGCAAAACTGTTTCTGTCAGAACCAAGTCCGTGGGAAATGACAATAATTGGACGTGGATTTGAGATATTGGGTAAATAGATGTCGGCAGGGAAAGTACGGTTCCGAGATTGGTCATTGAGAATGATTGTTTGCTTTTGCCAAGTAAATTTTCTGGCTTTTTTGATATCTGCTAAAAGTTTAGAAGTTAGATTAGATGGAGTTGATTGTATTTGCGATTGTTCGTTAATAAGTGCAACTGCATTCTGGGTTTGATTTACTAAATTCTGTAATGTATATACAATTTGCAAACTCTGGTCTAAATTAATTAAAATTGAGTTTGTGGGAAATTTGCGTAATACATTTAAAAGCGTAAAATTATTTTGATCTGTGGCTGCCAAAATGAGTGCTGCCCGAATTGCATAAAAACCTGATAAATGAGATTCTGTTTGAATAATTTCTCCCAAATTTTCTAATAATTTCTCACCAATTGGTGTATAAAGAAATTGGGAAATGTTGACTATATTCAGGGGAATACGAGTTAATAAAACGTTACGCAATTGAGTTAGTTGTTTTTTGTTAGCATATCGAGCATATACAGCTAAATCATCATCAATTTTCCCTGTTTTCGCATATTTTTCCAGTGCATTAATTGGTATAGATTGCTCTAAAATGCCGTAAAAAAGGGTTAATCGTTCTGCACCTAACACAGGATAAGCTGTTAGTGTTGGTAATAAACCTATACTCAAAACCCTGCAAGCTAATTTGATCCAAACAACCCGTTTAGTTATGAGATTTTTCATTAAAAGCTACCTTAACCGGATACCAACTGAAGCTCGTCTTTTGGAAACTTTTCCCATGCTTGTTTTCAATGAGTTGGTGCGGGATTATTAGGATCATAAACCACAATTACATTCGACAACTTTCTCCCCGCAGGAGTTAAAATTTGACCAGGAATTTTAGATTTTAGATTAAAAAAAATTTGGTATGGGTTCCCCGTCCTGAATGACGGCAAAATACTCGCTGCGCTGCGTAGGCTTCGCTAACGTAAATCCCAAATCCCAAATCCCAAATTTTCAAGCTCTACACTTGAGGTTTAGGGTGGAGTTAATCCCAAATCCCAAATCCCAAATCCCAAATCCCAAATCCCAAATCTAAAATCCAGTGACCAATAATTCTTTCATAGTACAAGCCCCCAAATTTATCAGTGGAATCAATCCCAAATCCCAAATCCCAAATCCCAAATCGGATAACCAATGACCATAAGTATATTATTTTTCATAAACCCTATGGAGTTTTGAGTCAATTTACCCAGGAATCCCCCAAACACGTTACCTTAAAAGAATATATTGATGTTCCTGATGTTTATCCGGTGGGGCGTTTGGACTGGGACAGTGAAGGCTTACTGTTGTTAACCAGTGACGGACCATTACAGCATCGTCTATCTAATCCCCTGTTTGGTCATAAACGCACCTACTGGGTGCAGGTAGAACGTATTCCTGATGCAGAGGCTATCAATAAATTATGCACAGGGGTGGAAATTCAAGATTATCGGACTCGTCCTGCCCAGGTTAAACTACTTTTAGAAGAACCACAAGTGAGCGATGCCTGCGGCTGGCTACGCGAACGCAACCCCCCGATTAGATTTAGAAAAAATATCCCCACAGCTTGGCTAGAAATGACCCTCACAGAAGGGAAAAACCGCCAGGTGCGACGCATGACTGCGGCGGTAGGGTTTCCGACTTTACGATTAATCAGGGTCAGTATTGCTCACTTACAACTAAATGGTTTACAACTAGGTGAATGGCGCGAACTAACTCCTGTGGACATCAAAATTTTGAAAAAATCCCTGTCGGCGAAATACACTTTAAGTTAGCTGTCTGTCCATATCATCTAGCCTAAGCTTCATTTAGCTCAAGAAAAAAGATGGAGTAGTGATGCTAATTTAAATCAGTCCAAAAAGATTGCTACTATTTGGCTGCTACAGTAAACCAGCCTAGCGGAACGAATTGTTTGTGTCGTAGTCTCAATACAGATAGTTCAGGGCTACTGAAAGCCTACACTTTAGCTTCTTGCTGACAGTGTGGGTAGTTTACAATTATATACTGCCACCAATATTCCCTGGTGAATCCACAATCTCTTATATATCTACTGTAGTCAGGGTCAGTTAATTGTGGCACTTTGGATCTAGTGGCTAACAGCACTTTAGAAGGAAAATCGAGGAACTTCCACTATGCTGATTTGCCCTCACTGTCAATTTGAAAACCCTAATGACAATAAATTTTGTCAAAATTGTGGTACTTCCCTAATTCACAAGGACTGTCCTCAGTGCAGTACCCAAGTAGCTTTGAATATACAACACTGTCCTAACTGTAATGCGGAATGTGGCACAATTTGGTGGGCAATAATTACTCAAAAGACACCTATTGCCATTTTAGAAGATGGGGTGAGTAATTCTTCTTTGCTCTCACAATTGGCGGTAGGCTCATTTTTAGACCCACAGCAACGTTATCAGTTATTGGAGTCGATACCATCTCCAGTTATGGCTATGAATGTTGAAGTTCAAGTCAGGGTTTTAGATTGCCGACCCTATCAAATATCACCCATTGAGGCTATGCTCGAAAATGATCCAAAGGGGTTGATGATGCCACCTGTGGGTGTAGGTGGAATACCTAGTTTTGCTAAGGCTTATATTGCATTACCAGCAGAAATTCCAGCAGGGATACCAAGAATTCATGATGCCTGGGAGCAAGATCATATACAGGTTATACTCGTTGAAGATCGTTCTGATTGGCAGCTTTTAGCTAATTTGTGGCAAGATAACACAACACATCCATTACAAATTTTGCACTGTTGCTATCAGATGATTCAACTTTGGGCGGTACTCGAACCATTGAATTGTCGCCAAAGTTTGTTGGAGTTATCGAATTTGCGATTGGATGAAGACCAAACTTTAGGATTACAACGGTTGTATGTGGAAAAATCTGCTGGGAATTTACCAAATATAGAACAACCTTTAAATATCAAAGCTTTGGGGCGGTTTTGGGAAAATTTATGTAGAGAATCCCAACGTACTCACATTGGCTCAGTTGTGCATATGTTGGAGGATTTAGAAATCGGTAAGATTGAAACGTTGGCACAATTGCGATCGCGTTTGGAAGAAATAGCCTCAGAAATAGAATTACCCACACAACCAGATTTTAGCACTATGGAGGACAACTATACTACTGCATCCAATGATGATGCAGAAGAAGTCAATGATAGAAATGAAGATGCACCGACAATTCTATTGTCAATGCAGTTAAAAACTGTAGAAGATACAGGACGCACTGATGTAGGTCGTCAACGGAATCATAACGAAGACTACTTTGGCATTGAAACCAACCTGCAAAAGGTGGAATTACCCAGAAGTCGGACTTTGCAAGCACGGGGTTTATATGTTCTCTGTGATGGTATGGGGGGACACGCTGGAGGGGAAGTAGCCAGTGAGTTAGCAGTGAAGACTGTGCAACAATACTTCCAAGAAAAATGGGTTTCTCAGGAATTACCCACGGTAGAAACTATCCGCGAAGCAGTTTATTTAGCTAATCAGAAAATATACGATCTCAATCAACAAGATTCCCGTTCCGGCGTTGGGCGGATGGGTACTACCTTGGTCATGTTATTAGTGCAGAATACCAAGGTAGCGGTAGCTCATGTGGGAGATAGTCGTCTCTATCGTCTGACTCGTAAGGGGGGACTAGTACAAGTTACTGTAGATCACGAGGTTGGTCAAAGAGAAATTAGCAAAGGAATAGAACCCAGCATAGCTTATGCCCGTCCTGATGCCTACCAACTCACTCAAGCATTGGGTCCACGGGATGAAAATTCACTTTATCCTGATGTGGAGTTTTTCGAGATTCATGAAGATACTCTTTTGCTGTTAGCTTCAGACGGTCTATCAGATAATGATTTATTAGAGAGTAACTACCAAACTTACTTAGAACCGCTGCTTAGTTCTGGCGTTAATCTAGAACTAGGTTTGAGTGACTTAATTGATTTGGCAAACGAATACAATGGTCATGACAACATTACGGGTATACTTGTTCGGGTAAAAGTTTGTCCCAATCAGCAAAGTTTTCAATAGACCGGGGAGTGTCAATGTGGTTACTCTGATCCTGTTGGACAGGCAACAGAAAACACCGCTTCAGCAGTGGTGCTTTGAAAATTCCACCGTGATCCGAATTGGTCGGGCGGTGGATAATCACGTTGTTTTAAATGATAATCTAGTTTCTCGGTATCATCTAGAACTCAAGCAAGTGAGTACTGGAAAGCAGGGTGATGCTTGGCAGGTAATTAGTCATGGGACAAATGGGACTTTCCTGAATGGTACTCTGATAAATAAAACTACATTGCCCAATAATTCCCTGTTGCAATTGGCGCAGGGTGGTCCAATCCTTAAATTCCAATTTCAGGAGATCCCAGAACCGAAGGCTTTACCTGGGAATGAAATTCAGAATGTCACTACTGCTTTCAATAGTTCTAGATGTACCCACGAAGGTAATTCCCCAAATAATCTTTTTTGCGTTCACTGTGGTGAACCTCTTTCCGTACAACAGATAATTCGTCACTATCAGGTGTTGAGAATTCTGGGACAGGGAGGTATGGGTACTACTTTCCTGGCTTGGGATGGCACTGGTTTGACTACGGGTGTACCGCAATTGTTAGTTTTAAAGCAAATGAATGCGGATATGGCTAAAATTGCTAAAGCCCAAGAGTTATTTGCACGGGAAGCTAACACTCTTAAATGTCTTAACTATCCAGGAATTCCCAAGTATTACGATTTTTTTGTGGAAGCTGGCAAAAAATACTTGGCGATGGAATTAATTCATGGACAAGATTTAGAAAAACGTATATATACTAACGGTCCGGTGACACCTAATCAAGCGATCGCTTGGATGATTCAAACCTGCGAGATATTAGAATATCTTCATAACCAAGAGCAGCCACTGATTCATCGTGATATTAAACCTGCGAATTTAATGGTGCGAGGTTATAACAATAGTGTTGTTGTATTGGATTTTGGGGCAGTGAAAGAAACTGGAACCGCACCAGGGACAAGGATTGGTGCCGAAGGTTATTGCGCCCCTGAGCAGGAACGCGGACAACCTTTGACACAATCAGATTTGTATGCGATTGGACCAACGCTGATTTTTTTGCTCACTGGCGAAAATCCTTTGAAGTTTTTCCGTCAAAAGGGACGAGCTTTTGGCTTTGACGTGAAAAGCGTACCTACCATTACTCCTCAACTCCGAGAAGTTATCGAGCGCGTTACGGAACCTTTGCCACGCGATCGCTACCAAACTGCTAAGGAATTGGCTCAGGCATTGCTTATTTGTCGGTGATGGGCAACGGAGGCAGTTATCAGTTATCACTGTCCCCCTTGCCCCATCCCTATTCTTCATCCCAAGTTTCTACTGCCAGTAGGTCACCAATTGGATCTTGCATACTAAAACCAAAGTCTTGCAGTTCCTGTTTCCAGTGCTGCCAGTCATTGCCGTATAGTAAAGCAATTTTCCAAATGCTATCGGTTGGCTTGATGATATTGGATTCTACGAGTGATTGCACGTTACGCTGCAATTTCACCATAGGGTGAATTACTTGCTGAGTCATAACCTCGATGTAGTTCAGATTTTATTTGGGTAAATGCTTAATCAAAACTGCTTTCCGTTTTGCCATTGTTACTTGTGCGTAGAGCGCTATATTCTGGCAAAGCTAGTTTCAACTCCTTGAGTATATCACAACTTATTCTGATAAATTGCTAGAAAATGAGGTTTTGTACGGTAATCACCACCACGGACTGTTACTTATGCCTAGCAGTCATTGCCAAAGCTGAGTTTAGAAGTTGGGGAGCATCCTAAATCAAATATATTATAAATTTATTTGAGAAAACACCAGCCTTAAACAACGCTATTCGGAAATTTTCAGCTTGGAGCAGAGAATTAACTCAACTCTAAACATTGGGTGATAGTTTCTGTGAGGTTGTGGGTAATCTCATAAATAGAAGAGGAGGATAGCTGTTACTTAAGTATTTACCGCAGCAAATTGTAAAATATGGCAATATCTGGAGATGATTACTTAGTTAAGCGCCGTAAGCAAATTGAGCTAAAACAAAGAATATTAACATATATTTCTGTCTTGTCTTTTGGTAGTTCAATTCTATTTGGAGCAGTTAATACTCTAAGAGAATCCTGGGAGAAACCTCAGCAAGCTGCCGTTCCAGTTATTCAGTCTGTTGACGGTGAATTGCAACAACAGGCTAAAGAAAAAGAATATGAGTTGGTTTTGCAGCGAGAACCAAATAACCAATTGGCGTTGGAGAAACTTTCTCTACTACGGCTAGAAATGAAAGATACTAAGGGTGCGATCGCACTCATGGAGAAGTTGGTGCAGCAGCATCCTGATAGGCAGGATTATAAGGTTGTTTTGAGGAATATGAAGAAGAGGGAGGGGGAAAGGTAAGATTGATCACTAGTAAAATTTGATTATTAGAGTAAGTAAATAAGAGTATGACTATGAATAATGAAATTACTAATTCTGAACTGAATCGTTTAATTCCGCCAGAAATTAAAAATGATGAATTTTATACAGCTATTCATAGAATTGCTAGGGAAGAAGATATTCAAACTGTTTTAGAAATTGGCTCATCTTCAGGCGAAGGAAGTACAGAAGCATTTGTGATAGGTTTAAGAGAAAACCCGAACAAACCAATTTTGTTTTGTATGGAAATTTCAAAACCTAGATTTGCTGAGTTACAAAATAGGTACAGAAATGAATTATTTGTAAAATGCTATAACTTTTCTTCTGTTTCACTAGAAAGTTTTCCTGAGGAGCAAGAAGTTATAAGTTTTTACAGGAATAATATAACTAATTTAAATTTATATCCATTAGAACAAGTTCTTAATTGGTTACAACAAGATATTGAATATGTAAAAAATTCTGGAGTTGCTGATGCTGGTATTAAGAAAATTAAACAAGACAATAATATAGAAGATTTTGATGTAGTTTTAATAGATGGATCAGAATTTACTGGTGTTGCCGAATTAAACGAAGTATATGGAGCGAAATTTATTTGTTTAGATGATATTACTACCTTCAAAAATAATATCAATCATCATAAATTACTAAATGACTCTAGTTATATACTTGTTTCTCAAAACACGTCTGTTAGAAATGGATATTCTATTTTCAAAAAAAAGGATAGTGTTGAAAATTATTTTTCTGTGTATGAAAAATCTGAGCAAAGACTAGTGACTAGACTTGTTAAACCAGGAATGCTAGTTTTTGATATTGGTGCTAATATTGGTGATTATTCAATCCTTCTAAGTAAAATAGTAGGTTTTTCTGGAAAAGTTTATTCATTTGAACCAACGTCAACTACCTTCAATCGACTGCAAGAGAGACTTATTGCATTAAAAATTAATAATGTTTACGGATTTAAAAAAGCATTTTATTCTGATGATACTCAAATAGAATTTAATGAATTTCCAGATGATTTTTCAGTGTGGAATAGCATTGGAAAACCACAAATGCTAGATCCGCAAGGATCAGGGCAATATGTACCCATTATAAATACAGAAATTGTTGAAGCAATTAAGTTAGATTCATTTTGCTTAGAAAACAGTATTGATCATATTGATTATTTGAAAATTGATGTCGAAGGTGCTGAAAGCGATGTATTAGAAGGAGCTAGAGAATTATTAAAAAATAAATCCATAAGATATATACAATTTGAAATATCACAAAAGATGTTGGAGGGATTAAATCATACGGCAAAATCTACTTTTGATATCTTGATTGAAAACGGTTATGAATGCCATCGAATAACTGAAGATGGAAATATTGGAGAATTAGTAGTAGATTCTAATTCTTTTTATGAAAATTATATTGCTTTTTCCATACTACCAGTTAACTTTTTTACCATTGTTTTAAATGGGCAACCATTTATTCAATATCATATAGAAGTCCTCCAGCAACTTCCATTTAAATGGCATTGGCATATTATTGAAGGTGTAGCTGACTTAAAGCACGATACAAGTTGGAGTGTACAACTTGGTGGAAATATTAGTGAAGAATTCCATAAAAATGCTCTGAGCTATGACGGTACTAAAGAATATCTGGATGAACTAGCGAAACTATATCCAGATAATATTACGATTTACCGCAAACCCGAAGGCGCGTTTTGGGATGGTAAAAGGGAAATGGTGAATGCACCGCTTGCTAATATTGAAGAAGAGTGTTTATTATGGCAAATAGATGTAGATGAACTGTGGACATTAGAGCAGATTTGTACTGTTAGAGAAATGTTCATAAGTAACCCTGAAAAAACTGCTGCATTTTATTGGTGCTGGTATTTCGTCGGAGAAAAACTCATAATCAGTACCCGTAACTGTTATGCACAAAATCCTGAACAAGACTGGTTGAGAACTTGGCAATTTAAACCTGGTGCATTTTGGGCAGCACATGAACCTCCCATATTAGTTGAACCTCTTCTAGATGGAAAACATCAAAATATTGCAGCCATAAATCCTTTTTTACATGATGAAACTGAAAAGAATGGTTTAGTGTTTCAACACTTTGCCTATGTTACGTCAGAACAATTGCGGTTTAAAGAACAGTATTATGGCTATAGTAATGCTGTTTCTCAATGGTTAGCTTTACAAGCAAACAATAAATTTCCTATTTTGCTGCGAGATTATTTTGCATGGGTAGGAGATGAAACGAGGGTAGACATTGCTGACTCTTTTGGTATTGTACCAATAGCACAGAGAGAAACTAATAGTAATAATTGGAAGTTTTTACAACCAGAAGAAGTAGAAGAACGAAAAAATAAAATTCAAAAAATAAAACCAACTATTCTCATTGATGGTGTCTTTTTCCAACTATATCAAACAGGAATTGCTAGAGTTTGGCGCAGTCTCCTGCAACAATGGGCAAACACTAAATTTGCTAATCATATCTTAGTCCTAGATAGAGCCAATACAGCACCCCAAATTCCCGGTATTCGTTATCTTACTATTTCCCGCTACAACTATAACAATACCGAAGCTGATAAACAGATGTTACAGCACATCTGTGATCAACAAGAAGCCGAATTATTTATTTCTAGCTACTACACCACCCCCATTAACACCCCTTCAGTATTTATGGCTTATGACATGATACCAGAAGTATTGGGGGCTAACTTTAATGAACCTATGTGGCGTGAGAAACATCATGGAATTAAACACGCCTCTGCTTATATTTCCATCTCTAAAAATACAGCCAAAGACTTAAATAAATGTTTTCCTGATATACCCTCAGAATTAATTACTGTTGCTCATTGTGGTGTAGATCCTCTTTTTTCACCTGCTAATGAAGGCGAAATTAACGCTTTTAAATATAAGTATGGCATTAATAAACCATACTTCCTATTAGTTGGTAGTGGTGGTGATTATAAAAATGGTATTTTATTTTTTAAAGCTTTTTCAAAACTAGCTACTAGATCCGGATTTGATATTATTTGTACTGGTATTGGTGGAATATTAGCGCCAGATTTAAGAACCTACACGGCAGGTAGTGCTGTATATATGCTACAGCTAAGTGATGAAGAACTAGCAATAGCTTACTCTGGTGCAGTGGCACTAGTTTATCCTTCTAAGTATGAAGGCTTTGGAATGCCTGTATTAGAAGCAATAGCTTGTGGTTGTCCTGTGATTACTTGTCCTAATGCTTCAATACCAGAAGTTACAGGAGAAGCAGCTATTTATGTCAATGATAATGATGTGGAAGCACTGACAAATGCTCTGTGTGAAGTTCAGAAACCTAACGTTCGTCAATCATTAATTACCGCAGGTTTAGTGCAATCTCAAAAGTTCTCTTGGATAAAGATGGCTGAAATTGTGAGTTCCAAGTTAATTAACACAACTTTATTATCCTTAAATCTCAAAGAAACTAATTTAATCATCTTCCCTGATTGGTCACAACCAGAAGATGAACTAGGTTTAGAATTAACAGAAATCATCAAAGCATTAGCTAGTTATCCTCAGAGTTATAATACTACTTTACTGATTAGTACAAGTAGCATTGATGCTGAAGAAGCAGCAATGTTTTTATCTAGTGTTACTATGAATTTACTGATGGAAGAAGATTTAGATATTAGTGAAGGGTTAGAAATTGCTCCAGTAGGAAATTTGGCAGCTATTCAATGGGAAGCTTTACTACCTCGTATTTATGCCAGAATTGTTTTACCTAATGAAGATCAACAAGCTTTAGCAGAAGTACCAGTTGGAAATCTAAAATCCTATGAATTAGATACCTGGATGAATCAACTCTCTACTTCAAATTAATCAATTTATGTTTTCAACAATCTTTGAAAATAAATATTTGCTATAATTAGGGATAGTTTTCATATGCTAATTTTGTATTTAATTAATTAGTTGGATTGAAAATTTCAGCAATAAAAAAATTCAAAAGAGTAATAATTTATGGAATTAGATGATCAAGTCAACTTAGCTGAATATGTGGAATGGAAAAAGCAAGTGCTTCACAGACAAGAGGTTTTACAAAAAATATCTAATAGAAATAATAATCTAATTACACAACTATTATCTGAGAATAAACCAATTAAAATTGAGCTAGGAGCAGGAAAAGAACACCAATTAGAAGGATGGACTACCATAGATATTAGTGGAGATTGTGATCTCATCTTAGATTTGCGAAATCCACTTCCGTTTCCAGATGAAAGTGTTACTGAAATATACTCTTCTCATGTTCTTGAGCATTTTTTATATCCTTATCAAATGGCAGGTATTTTAAATGAATGTTATCGGATCTTGAAAAAAGGAGGGATTTTTAGAGTATGTGTACCTAATTCCCGAATATATATTGAAGCATATTTGAATCCTGACCAATTTGATACTGAAAGATACTGTCAATTTAAACCTGCTTATCATTATAACTCTCCAATAGATTATATAAATTATATTGCCTATATGGCAGGGCATCACTATCATCTGTTTGATGAAGATAACTTGGTAAGTATTTTATCTCAAGCAGGTTTTAATAATGTTAGATTGCGAGATTTTGATCCTAGTATTGATCTGGAAAGTAGAAGATATGAATCGATTTACGCAATAGCCGAAAAAATTTCGACAACAAGTCTGATCATTAGCGAACTAGAAGTTAAACTCAATCTTCATGAAATTAACTATATTATTTTCCCTAATTGGACACAATCAGAGGATGAACTTGGATTAGAGTTACAAGAAATAATTAAAGCATTAGCCAATCATCCTGAAAGCGAAAAAATTACTTTACTGATTAACACAGGTAATATTGATGCTGAAGAAGCAACAATGTTTCTATCTAGTATTGCCATGAATTTATTAATGGAAGAAGATTTAGATATTAGTGATAGCATAAATATTTCCCTAGTAGCTGAGTTAGGGGATAGGGAATGGGAATCTTTATTACCGCGCATTTATGGCAGAGTAGTTTTGAAAAATGAAGATGAATTGGCTTTAGCACAAGCCTCAGTGAGCCAGCTACAGAATTATCAAATAGATAGTTTGATAAATTAACTTTAAGAACATTTGTGTAACATAAATTAAGGGGTATTTTATGCTGTACCTTATTCAAGGTTCTAGCAAGGAATAGGTTTTCAATTGTCTCGCTTTAAAAGCTTATTTAAATTCAACATCAAAAATCGAAAATGGGAAAAAACACACTAATTAATCAAATACAAGAATCTATATTAGAGCTTCTGGAAATAACTCCAGGTAACATTAATATTATAATTTTTCCTGATTGGAAACAACCGGAAGAGTTACTGCTGTTAGAATTAGAACAAGCCATTAAAGCTGTAGTAAATCATCCTGATAGTCATCAAATGACATTGCTGATAGATACAAATGGTAGTGATGTTGAAGAAGCTAATTTATTTTTATCTGCTGTGGCGATGAATTTACTCATAGGAGAAAATTTTGATATCACTACAGAATGCGAAATTTCTCTACTAGCAGGTTTAAATGAATATGAAAGAGAGAGTCTAACCAATTTTATTTATGCTCAAATTATTCTCCAACATCAAAATCTGCAAGCATTAGCATTGTTTGATATGGAGAAAATTCCCGCCTATAAAATAGAGAATTTCCCTAATATTCCACTACATAAATTGATTTTTGATTTAGGTAATAGATTATTTCAAGCAGGGAAATGGCAAGCAGCTAGTCAACAATACCAAATACTTGTAGAAATGTATTCGGTAAATGTGGAAGTTTATTGGCATTTAAGTCAATGCTATAGAAATTTAAACCTGTTAGATCAATATTTTCAAACACTTGAAGCAGGAATTAAAATTCACAATACTGATCCTAGGTTACATTTTTCATTAATTATAGACCTGCGGCTTAATGGACGTAATCAAGAAGCAATTGTAAGTGCAGAGAATGCTTGTCAATTATTACCAGATGATTATACTTTTAAAATACTTAAATATTTAACAGTCCCGACTATATACAACCACCAAGAAGAAATCAAATTTTATCGTCAGAGATATACGCAAGGATTACAAACTTTAATTCAGGAAACTTCTTTAAACACGCCTCAAGAACGAAGTAATGCTTTAGCTGGAATAGGCAGACTAACTAATTTTTACCTCTCCTATCAAGCTCAAAATGATGTAGATTTACAACGCCAATATGGAGAGTTAGTGCATAAAATTATGGCGGCTAACTTTCCCCAATGGGTTGTACCTTTATCTATGCCAGAACTTCAGCCGCAAGAAAAAATCCGCATTGGTTATGCTTCTAATTATTTACATTCTTATAGCGGTACACTGTGGTTAACTGGTTGGTTACGTTACTGTGAACATCAAAATTTGGAAATTTACTGTTATTACACAGGTAATCAGCCAGATCCAATTACTCAACAATTTAAAGATTATAGCGACTTTTTCTATCATATTCCTCATAACTTACCAGCAGTTTGTGAACAAATAATTGCTGATAAACTACACATTTTAGTGTATCCAGAAATTGGCATGGATGCACCAACTATGCAAATGGGAGGTTTACGACTTGCACCTGTGCAGTGTGTAGCTTGGGGACATCCTGTAACAACGGGTTTACCCACTATTGATTATTTTTTATCTAGCGAGTTAATGGAAGGAGAAAATGCTCAAGAACATTACTCAGAAAAATTAATTCTCTTACCTAATATTGGTGTTGCTTATCCTAAACCTTATATTCCTCCAGTTATTAAAACTCGTTCAGATTATGGTTTAAGTGATGATGATGTAATTTATTTATGTTGTCAAGCACCTTTTAAATATTTACCGCAATATGATTTTATATTGGCAGAAATTGCTAGTCGAATTCCCCAAGCCAAATTTGTATTTTTACGGGGTACTATATTAAAGTCCCGATTGGAATGTGCTTTTGCTGCGGTTGGGCTAAATAGTGAAGATTACTGTGTCCATCTTAATATTCCAGAACGGCTAGATTATCTGATGATTAACTTATTATCAGACGTTTATCTTGACACATTTACCTGGTCTGGTGGTAATACTAGCCTAGAAGCGATCGCTTGCAATATCCCTATAGTAACTTGTCCTGGGGAATTTATGCGTGGTCGTCACACTGATAGTTTCCTGAAACTTTTAGGAGTGACAGATACTATTGTTAAAAATGAAGCAGAATATATCGAAATCGCTGTTAAATTAGGATTGGATTCTGCTTGGCGAAATAGCATTTCAGAAAGAATGAGTCAGAATCAAGACCGTGTTTTTGATGACAAAGCTTGTGTTGCTGGGTTAGAAGTGTTTTATCATCAAGTTCGTAGTAAGCACTTTTTAGCAAATTATGGACGGCAATGGTTACGTGATTCTTGGATTGAGTATCCAGTTCTAGATTTTGGTAAAAATTGGGATGATTAGTACGTAATAAGCACTTTATTCTATAATATTGAATTGAAGGGATAAAGCCCTGATTACAAGTTCGTAGTAAGCACTTTAGTGCCTCTATAATATTGAATTGAAGGGATAAAGCCCTGATTATAAGTTCGTAGTAAGCACTTTAGTGCCTCTATAATATTAAATTTAAGGGCTAAAGCCCTGACTACGAGCTAATTAAGTATTAAGATATTTTTGCCACATCTGTTGATAGGCTTGTTCCATTTCACGGGTGAACTGTTTACCATTCCAAAGCGGTGCTGTCTGTCGTGACTTTAATAATTGCCAATGTATTTCTTTTCTCAAATCGGCATCTTTTCCTAAACGCACACCCCACTCTATATACTCTTCATCACTCCAAGCAATACCTTCTCTGATACCCGCATTCACCATCATTGTATAACTATTACGAGCGGAAAATTGCTCTCCTACTTTCGTGACTAAAGGTATACCCACCCATAAAGTTTCCATTGTTGTGGTTGCACCATTATAGGGATAGGTATCTAAAACCACGTCAGCAATTGTTAAATTAGCACGATGAATTGAGGATGATGGTACTTTTTCTAAAAAGCGTAATCTCTCTTTACTGACTCCTTCTTCCTCCGCAATTTGTTCAAAAAATTCTCTAACTACACTGACATCTTTATTAATATCTTTGATTAAAAAATAACTATTTGGTACTTGTTTAAGAATTTTCATTTGCAAATGCACATTCTCTGGATTGCGTTTATAACCTGATTGAGCGCTAAAATAAATTACTGCATCATTAGGAATTGCTAAATCCTCTCGTCGTAGAGTTGGTACACCCACTTCAAAACCATCAACCCCTAAATAGGCATTTGGTAAACGCCAAATTTTTTCACTGTAATATTCTTGGGCATATTCTGGTAAAACATAATTATCAGCAATATAGTAATCAATAGCAGGGATTCCCGAACCATCCCAACCTAACCATGTTGCTTGAATTGGGGCTGGTTTTAGTGCTATTGCTTCACAGCTAATATCCGCAGTCATGCTATCAAGATCAATTAAAATATCAATTTCATCTTGATGAATTTGTTCAGCAATTTCGATACCGTCTCGGCCTAATTTTCTGACATGATCTGATTTTTCCTCATACCAATCTTGCAGAAAATCATGAACGTGAGAACGGTAAGTAGCAAAATAAGTATATATTTCAAATTCTTCTCGATTATGATATTGATATAACCATCGTGCTAACCAACCTACTGAATGTTCTCGCAAACAATGGGAAAGATAACCTATTTTTAGTTTTTTCTTGGGTGCTTTTATTCTTTGAGCGTTAGCGAGAGAGTAACGATGATATTGTTCTTGGGCATAAACTTGTATACTGTTTTGACATAATTTGACAATCTCGTTATGTAAAAAGCGATTTTGTCGAGCAGCATCACGCAGATAAGGTAAATAATATGTACAATTAAGTAAACGATAAATTTTATTTCTCGCTAAATTTGGTTGTTCTGTAATTAGCTGATTTAAAGAGTTTTCATATTCTTGGATAATTGGAATAGCTTCATACCAACGTCCACCAGAACGTAATAAACCCTGTAATATCATGATGTTAGCATTAATTAAATCAGTGGTATTAGTTGCTAAATCATGAATAGTTTTAGAAAAATTAATTCCTTGCTCAAAATTACCAACTTCATAATTAAAACTTGCTAAGTGACTGAGGACTTCTGAGACAACATCTGGATCTGCATAATTTATTTTTACAGCTAATTCAGCATATTTAATTGCTAAGTTAAACTTGTGTCCTGCGTAAGCAGCTTCCGTAGCAGTTAACATGACGCGGTGAGTCAGTTGCAAAGGATCTAAATAGAAAATACACGCTTCAGAAAAATCTAATATCCAAGGTTCAAACCATAATAGT
Organism: Anabaena sp. PCC 7108; assembly: GCF_000332135.1. Lineage (NCBI taxonomy): Bacteria > Bacillati > Cyanobacteriota > Cyanophyceae > Nostocales > Nostocaceae > Anabaena > Anabaena sp. PCC 7108. Next base: position 962,401 of record NZ_KB235896.1, on the reverse strand, counting down.
TTTAGAGTTTTTTTGAGGACAGAAAATAACAAATCTCTATCTATTTCTTCTAGTTCAGAATTTAAAAGTTCAATAATGCCTAATTCCTGAAAGCTATCCTGAGTCAGATTTTCTAAATCTAAAGATAACTTGATTAGTTCTAAAATATTATTAACTTCACCAGGATAAATTTCTCGTATATGTTGACGAATAACCCAAGCAAGTTGATATTGTGTTAATTCTTCTTGTTTTTGTGCTTCTGTTTGTAAGATTTTAACTAATTCATAAGTCCACTGTTCAATTTGTTCTTCTTCCCCTTCAAAAATTGCTAACATCCAAGTAGTTTGTGCTTCTGCTTCTTTACCCTGTAAAAGTAAGGATAATCCTGAATACCAATGATATTCTTTGACTTCTGGTTGATGATTAGTTAGTTCTTGATAAAGTTCTAAGGCTTGAAAATACTCACCTTGCTGGAAAGTATGAAATGCTTGTTGTGCTAAAGATTCAAGATTATTCATAATTGTGAAAAGGAAAATAAAAAAATAAAAAGTAGGTAAAATGATTACCTACTTTTACATTAATTAGATGAAATTATCTGTTTCATATTGTTAGAAATAAGATAGTTTTCAAAAGCATTTAATCAACTATCTTATTCAATTGATTTGAAAACAGTACCATCACATTTGGGTATTACAGTGTTAGCAGCAGGATCAACAACTGCACCTGCGGTATCATAAGCACCTGCATCTTTCTTCTGACACAAGATAGAAGTTGTTGTGGAAGCACCACCAGATTGAATCAGGTCAGTAACACCTATAAAGGATCTTAAGTTGATGGGGTTGATAGGATCGGCAACGTTTCTAACAGCTGTAGTTGGTGTCAAAGCGACTGTATCTCCACCTTCGAGTTTGTACTTATAGTTAGTAGTTTGGGTGAGGATACCTAGACCCATTTCGCCTATATCACTCGCAAACTTCTGGTTTTCTAGATAGTATGTTTGTTGACCTCGGTTCATAGAACCAGCGTATTGTTTACCTTCAGATTCTCTAGCTTTGTTTGCTTGGTTCAAGAAGGAAGGTAGAGCGATCGCTGATAGAATACCAATAATGATAATTACAACTAACAATTCAATCAGGGTAAAACCTTCGTTCTCTTTCTTTTTACCTAGAAGGTGTTGGATAAACTTGGCTTTCAGTTCAGTTTTCATAGTAGTTTTCCTTGCTGGTGAAGTATCGTTTCCTTGTACAAATAACTTACCCACTCTTATTCAGTTTCATATCATCCTACTAAAAAACTTTTTTTACCAGATGGCATAAATAGACTAAAAAGCCTTATTTGTTAAGTCTTACAGCTATTTAGTATTTGCTGAAAAATCTCCAGGATATTTCTCTGTAATACATTGCGTATGACTAACGCTTCAGTAAAGGATACACACCCGTTTGCACTTTAAATCACTCACTACGCAATATTGTCAGTTAAGGTAAAAAAATAGAATTAAGTAGGTTGGGTTGACGTTAGGAAACCCAACATTTATAAGTATTTGTTGGGTTGCGCTGTCGCTCATAGGTGTCAACTTAACGTGAAAGCCTTGTCATGACGTTATATCAAACTTATTCGATTAGGAATCAATCCCAAAGAACCCCACCCTGCCAAAGCTATGCTTTGTCTCCCCCCGTAAACGGGGAGGGGATTAAGGGGAGGGGTCAAACGGCTGTGGGACAACGGTTTGAGATTAAGTTGACATCAATGGCTGTCGCTTAACCCCACCTACAAAAATTCTTAACCGAACAGTATTGGCTCACTACTGACTAGAATCAAGATTGATGTTCTAACATAATGCAATCAAAATCCTCTAAAACCTGTAGCAGCGTTTGTAATAACTGAAAAACCTTGACTTTATCAGTGGGTTCTGCTGTCAGAGGATCAAGAGGTCTAAATTGTTGCCAATGCTCCACTAGGGACATCATGGGTAAGGGTTTATCAAACACAGGTAGCAAGCAAAGAGCCATTGAGCTATCTATATAGACAAATTCCTCTGTTAAAGCTAGATATTTACGGATAGGAAAAGTTTTACCTATGCTTATACAATCCCTAACGTCTGTTTTGAACTTAGAGTTGTTGAACTGTGGATGCAGATGTACTATTGCATTTTCCCAGTTAGAATCAGTCCATTCGGAAAATGGGACAACAGTATGTGCAGTTTGAGGATTACCACACCAAAAATCTAGTAATCTATGAATAGGATGGAGAAGTTCAAATAAATGTAAACTATCTTCTGTAGATATTTCCGGTAAGCTCATTGCGAGAAAAGCAGGTAAATTATCTGGTTCTTTGAACAGGTTTATCAAGTCCCATTGTCGCCAATTCGACATCTTGATAAACTCTAAATCAGCAACCCTCAAAGCTGAGAAAATATCATTAATAGTGTAACCCTTATCCCCTTGGAATAAGTAGTTCATGAGAATAGTCTGTTTTTTGTCCTTTCCTTCATAGCCAGCAGTCCAAGTTGTAGCTTTGAGATTGATATTATCCTTTAAAGCCTTCATGGTATCAGTGACGATTTCTATTTCTAAATCTTCTGGATTTCCTTCCATCAAACCCATCATGGTAAACACTTGCTGTGCGCGAAAAATATTTGTTCTCTGAAGTGAACTATGTAGGTTACTGCGAATAATACCATCCGGTTTTAATACAGCTTTCATTGCTTGCAACGCCACAGCTATATCAGGGAAAAGATAGAGAACTTCATCACAGTTAATATAATCAAATTGATAATTTAGCTTGGGTAAATCATATATTGACAAAACATGAAATTCAGCATTATCAAAACCATGATATTCCAAACGCTGCCGGGCAAGTTTAACTGACTCTTCTGATATATCGACACCAACTATTTTCGCCCCCGGATTTGCTTCTGCTAAAACTAATGATTTATAACCAGTGCCACATCCAGCATCTAAAATTACTTTGTCTTTGGTGTCTATAACTTTTTGATTTCTCAGATAATAGGGGGTGATTAAGTTGTGAAGATAAAGTGAATCAGTGTCATTTTCAGGAGATTTATCTAAGGGAATTGTGGGATAGGGTGAGCTATCAAATTGCTGGCGAATTTTTGCCCACATATCAGATGTTGAATTTGTCATATTAATGCCTCTTAATAGTCAGTTGATTATGATACTTATTGTATTTGTTGGCAATGTCAAGACATTTCTGATTGCCTTTTGGCTCAAGGCTAGATATATAATAATTAATTGCAAAAACAGTATATCCTAATTCTAAGTAGGTAGACAGAATTAAATGTCAGATAAAATTTTGGTCGTAGTGAGCGATTTATCGCTCTCTTGCTAGGTTTGATAGGGCTAAAGCCCTTACTACTAACTTTTCTTTTATTCAGTCTTGCTACTTAGAGCCGTTTAATCGTTCCGCCTAAAAACCACCCCACCCCAGCCAAACCCAACAACAAAGGCATCAACCAATCACCCCAACGCACATATAAAGTCTGCGTTTGGCGGCGATAAATAGTTTCTGCGTGGGTTTCGTAGGTATTATGTCCTGATTTCCACAAGGTTCTCCCATGAGGATCAACAAAAGCCGAATATCCCGTATTTGTTGCCCTGACTGCCCATCTATCGGTTTCAATTGCTCGCATGATATCCTGGGCATGATGTTGATCTGACATTGCCGCTGTGTAATGGGCATCGTTGGAGGCACTGAGAATAAATTGTCCACCCAGGAAAGCTTGACGACGGAAAATTTCTGGAAAGGCTGATTCGTAACAAATACCGACAATTGCTCGTCCAAAGGGAGTATCAAAAACCTGATTTGGTAAACCAGGAACTTGATGTTCATCTAGTGGTGATAAACGTTGAATAATCCCGCCTAAAATTTGTTCAAAAGGAATATATTCACCCAGTGGGACTAATTTGGATTTGTCGTAGCGGCTGGTAATTTCTCCTTTACCTGTAACAGTAAATAAACTGTTTGTGTAGCTGTTTTCCCTTTCACCAAAAGCACCTATCCAAGCAACTACACCTTTTTCTCTGACTGCCTTCACAAAAGATGTTTCTGGTAGATTGCGTTGAAAAAATGGTAACGCAGCTTCTGGAATGACAACTCCATCTACACCTTGATTTGCTAACTTTAAATATCCTTCAGTATAACCTTCAATGGCTCGACGCAATCCTTCAGGACGCAGTTTTATTTGATTGGGAATATTACCTTGAATAATGCCAATTTTTAAATTTGTATCTTGGTTTTGGGTGAGGGGTTGATTATAAATAATGAAACCAATAATATGAGAAATTATAAATATTGTAACCGCCGAAATTAAGTAAAAATTAACTCTTCTTTCTTCCTTTGCGCCTCTGCGACTCTGCGTGAGATTTTCATAATAATAGGGCTTAGGCAAAATTTCCCTAAACTCTCTTTCCTTCGTGTTCTTCTCTTCGAGACGCTTCGCGAACGCGTCTTCGCGGTTCATTTTTTCATGATTTTGCGTAAGTCTTAAATAAATCCAAGCTTCCGCAAACAACCCATTAACAGCGACAATCACAGCGGTTACAGTGGTAGTTCCAGACAATTGACCCAAATGTAAAATTACCAGATTGTGCGGTGATTGGGTGTATGAAAGGGAACTCCACCATAAAGGACTGGCACTCCAAAGACTTTCTAAACCACACCATAAAGCCGTACCAACTAATACACGCAACCAGGGTTTTTGCTGGTCTAAACGCACCATTAAAGCTGCCCAAACTGAGACTAATATTCCTCCCCAGAGGCTAATAAATGACCAACAAAAGATGGTAATTGCTATACCTGGTAAGGCTGGAACACCTAACCAATCCATAGGATAAATGCCAGTAATCCAGGACAGGGCAACTCCATGATATGCGATCGCCCACAAGAAGGCAGGGGGCAGGGGGCAGGAGGCAGGGGGAGTCGTATATTTTACTACTATTACCCAGAGAGGAGCAAGGGCAACCCAGGCTAGAAACCAAGCACCGACGGGGGCGACTGTCACTCCCATTAACAGTCCACTGATCAAGGATAAAGCGTAAAGGTGGAAGGATGAAAACGGCTTTTTTCCTAAATACTTCATCTTCACATCAGTCGTAATTTTTTTAACGCAGAGGAACGCGGAGGTAAGCGCAAAGTCACGCAGAGTTTTACTAAAGTGAATTTGCGTTGAATCCTCCTGTCTCTTCTTTACTCTGTTTCTTCTAGTTCTCCTGTATCACCAGTATCGGGAGGAACAATTGCTACTCCTGTAATTGCGTCATCTTCGTCTAAACGCTGCACTCTCACTCCGGTAGCAGAACGCGATTGGGTAGAAATTGCATTCACTGCTTGACGGATGATAATACCGCGATTTGTGACCATCATGATTTCTTCGTCGTTGTTGACAATTCGCAGGGTGGCTAATTTGTCTTTGGTTTTGCGGTCTTTGAATTTGGTAGCTCTTAAACCTTGTCCAGCCCGGTTTTGCAGGCGGAATTGTGCAACTGGTACGCGCTTTCCATATCCTCCCATTGTAATCACCAAAACCCAAGGACCAGTGCTGTTGCTATTGGCTACTTCTATGGTTTCTTCGTTATTTTCGATGTCTTCAGTTTCGGTGATTTCTTCGGTTTCAATGATGTCTTCAGTTTCGATGATGTCTTCAGTTTCTAATTCTGTCTCTGTATTCAAAGTCTCCAGAATAGCGGCTGGAAGAATATCCATTCCTACTAATTCATCACCTTTTTTTAGTTTCATGGATTTTACTCCACGAGTCGCTCTACCAAGAGGGCGCAATTGTTCATGAGTACAGCGGAAGTGAATCGCCATACCGTGACGGGAACCAATGATGATACTATCTTCTACTCTGGCTCTCCGTACCCAACGTAGTTGATCGCCTTCTTCTAAGGATATGGCAATTAAACCGTTGGCGCGAATGTTACTAAATGCTGCCAATGCGGTTTTTTTGATGTTACCGCCTTTGGTGAGCATGACCAAGTATTCATCATCTCTAAATTCGTCTACAGGTACGATAGAGGTGATTTTTTCTTCTTTGGGAATGGGTAACATTTGGACGATGGGTGTACCGCGACTGGTACGGGAACCAAGGGGTATTTGATAGGTTCTCAGGGAGTAGACGACTCCGCGATCGCTAAAGAATAAGACGCTATCATGGTCGCAGCAAGTTAAGAAATGCTCAATGGTATCATCATCTTTGACTTTAGCGCCGGCTTTGCCTCTGGTGGCACGACTTTGGGCTTCAAAGGTACTAACGGGCATCCGTTTGATATAACCTTGTTTGGTGAGAAGAATCAGGACTTTTTCATTTGCAATTAAGTCAAGATCGTCTAAATCCCCTTCCGCGTGAGTAATGAGTGTGCGTCGGGGTGTGGCGAAACTAGTTTTAATTTGGCTAACTTCGCTTTCGATGATTTCTAGCACCCGTTCCCGTCTATCCAAGATATCTTGTAAGTCGGCGATCTGGTTTTGTAATTCTTCATGTTCTAGACGAATTTTATCGGCTTCTAGGGCTGTTAATCGCCGCAGTTGCATCTGTAAAATTGCATCTGCTTGGACTTCCGAAAGTCCGTAAGTTGTGATTAACTCACCTTTAGCTGTGGGTGCGTCCGGTGCATGACGAATCAAGATAATAATTGCATCCAATTGGGATAAAGCAATTAATAAACCTTGTAAAAGATGATCTCTTTCTTGTGCTTTCCGTAATTGATAACGGGTACGTCTGTTAATGGTTTCAATGCGGAAATCCAAGAAGACTCTTAAGAAGTCTTTAATGGTGAGGACTTGGGGTTCACCATTCACCAAGGCCAACATATTCGCGCCAAAGTTGGCTTGGAGTGGAGTTTGTTTGTAAAGGTTGTTGAGAACAACGCGGGGATAAGCATCGCGTTTTAATTCTATGACGATTCGCATTCCGTCGCGATCGCTTTCATCCCGAATATCTGCAATCCCTTCAATGCGTTTATCATTTACCAACTCGGCTATTTTTTCAATCAAGGCCGCTTTGTTGGTTTGGTAAGGCAATTCTGTGATAATAATTGCTTCCCGTTCTGGTCTATTTCGTTGTTCAATGGTTTCAATATTGGCAACGCCGCGCATGGTGATAGAACCGCGCCCGGTGGTGTAAGCTTCTTTAATTGCTGAAGTTCCCAAAACCAGCGCCCCAGTTGGGAAATCTGGTCCGTGGATATACTGCATTAACTCAATATCGGTAATTTCGGGTTTGTGAATTACCGCTACTAACCCATCAATCAATTCCCCTAAGTTGTGAGGAGGAATGTTTGTCGCCATTCCCACCGCAATCCCAGAAGAACCATTTAGCAGTAGTTGGGGGATACGTGATGGTAAAACTGTCGGTTCTTGTTGAGAACCATCGAAGTTATCGGCAAAGTCTACAGTTTCGGCTTCAATATCTTGCAGTAGGGCGGCACTCGTTAAGGCTTGCAAGCGACATTCTGTGTACCGCATTGCCGCCGGCGGGTCGTTATCTACTGAACCAAAGTTACCATGTCCGTTGATTAAGGGCGATCGCATCGAAAAATCCTGCGCCATCCGCACCAAGGCATCATACACCGCTGTGTCACCATGAGGGTGAAATTTACCTAGTACTTCCCCCACCACACGGGCGCATTTTCTAAAGGGGCGGTCTGGCAGCAAACCCAACTCGTGCATAGCATAGAGGATGCGACGATGCACAGGTTTTAGACCATCCCTTGCATCTGGCAGCGCCCGACCTACAATTACGCTCATGGCGTATTCCAGATAAGACCGCGACATTTCATTTCGCAAATCCGTCGGGATAATCCTCTCCTGTGAGGTTGTCATAACCTAAACAACTCCAAAAATTGTAGATTTTAGCCTTTGTAATTGACAAAACACAAAATTATGTCAAATTAATCTTGAAAAATTGCCATATTTTGATATAATCCTAACATATATTCAGGTACTTTGTGGCAAGAATGGCTAACAAAACAATAATAGATTAGCAACTCCAAATTAAAATATTATATCAATTACAGTTACAGCAAAATTCAGGAGCCATGAGTCATATTGTCTTTGGTGAAAGATTTATAATTAGGGCTGAACCGGAGATAGGTAGGCGCAGTGACGCGGGGAGTTTTTTTGATAAATAATTAAGCCCAGATGATATCAGAAGTAAAAGCCGCTTAATATTTGAGTTTTGTTGATATTTGAGTTTTGATTTTCCGTTGGGAATTCATTTAGTTGTAATCGGTTAGATCATAAAATTGGAGTTACTTTTAATCGCATTTTTATCACTACCAACTCACTTCGCAGAGGAGAATTAAAAATCTCACATCAATCTCACATAACAATCTAAAAAATCCATATCGTACCAGTTCTTTAGAGATTTTTCATATTGGATGAATTTACACAGTTTTATTTATGCTACCAATTATTTATTCTGATGAATTTCTAGAACATAAAACAGGACGCTATCATCCTGAAAAACCAGAACGCTTAACCGCGATTGTTAAAGCTTTAAAAGCTGGGAGTTTTACCAAACAAATTGAATGGCTATCCCCTACCACAAAACCCGGACAGATGACTTGGATAGAAAAAGTCCATACTGCCACATATATTAACAAACTTAAAGAAATTGCTTCCACGGGTGGTGGTTATTTGGATGGAGACACCCCAGTTTCCCCCCGTAGTTATGATGTAGCTTTGTTGGCGGTGAGTGCTTGGTTGGATGGGGTAGATGCTGTTTTAGCCACAGAAAATCCCGCATTTGTATTGGCGCGTCCACCGGGACATCATGCCGAAAGTGATGCTGGGATGGGGTTTTGTTTATTTTCCAATGCGGCCATTGCCTCTGTCTATGCCTTAGAAAAACCGGGAGTTAACCGTGTTGCTATCTTAGACTGGGATGTCCATCACGGTAATGGTACTCAAGCCATCGTAGAAACTCACTCACAAATTGCATATTGTTCTCTACATCAGTACCCAGCTTATCCCGGTACTGGCAAAGCTTCCGAAAAAGGTTTTCATAATAATGTGTTAAATCTACCTATTCCTCCAGGTAGTAATATTACTGAATATCAACCCTTGTGGGAAAGTAAAATCATCCCATTTTTAGTTAATTTTCAGCCAGATTTACTAATTGTCAGCGCTGGTTATGATGCTAATGCGGATGATCCTTTAGCAAATATCAATTTACGTCCAGAAGATTATGGTTTATTTACAGAATATTGTTTAGGCTTAACTCACAAAATCTTATTTGGTTTAGAAGGTGGCTATGATTTACCAACACTATCAGAATCGGTAATCGCTACTATTAAACCCTGTTTAAATTGCCAGTAGTTTTGATTTTTTGAGAATTTTTCCTTAAAAGCACAACTATTAAATTCTCTCCTCTTTCCATCTCTAGTAAAGATTGATTAATAAAAAATTCAGTATCTAAGTAAGTAGGTTGGCGTTAAAAATAGTCGTTGGGATAAGGCAGGGGGCAGGGGGCAGGGAGAGAAAGGGTTTTAGCCTTGTTTACTTTTCTTTACACAGTTTGATTTTATTGTGCTTACCTACTTAGCTTGGCATAATTAAATAGAAAACCTCGCTTCCATTCCTCTGGTAGGGAAGGGGGTTGGGGGGTTAGGTTTATATTATATTTTTTAATATTGCTAAATGTAAAGATGCCATGATATTTGCTTAAGTAATAGTGACCGAATTGACTGTAAATCCGAAAAAAGTACGGTAATGAAGATTGCCTTAATTTTTACTTTCAGTATTTTTCTGTATTGTGCTTAACCAAATTTGGGTTAAATTCATCAAAACTTTAGCAAAAAAAATTTGTCATGATGTCCTGAAACATCTAAAGTTTTGTTAAGATGCAAGTGCTAGGAATTAATCAAGAAAATTCAGTCATCAGGCTGTAGACAGATAGTACTAGCGCCAGCATAGAGTTTAAAGGCTGAAACAATGAGTACCTACATTTTTTTTGACGATGCCCTCCGGATGCTTACCAATGCCTACTTGATATCGGCAGTACTGCTAATTGCCTTTTCTAGCATAGGTTTAGCAGTGATTGAGACAATTGAAAAAACAGAAAACTAGATTTGCACTTCACTGTACAGTTCTGGTTGAAAACTGTTCAATGTAGGTTTTCAGCTTGTACCAATCTTGGTAACAGGACACACTATAAGTCTCAGGGCGCTACAGGTTTATCTAAAAGTGATGAACTGCTATTGGGACATCAATATTATTACTCCCCACAGAACTGGGCTGATTTAAAGCCGAAGCGGGGAAACGGAAACATAATTGGTCACAGTACAAAAGTACTTTGGCAACAATCTATTTTTTGATCAAGAAGGCTTGCGTATATTCTGCGTAGTTTCTCATATCGAGTCCGGCTAATTGCTAATTAAACAGATTCTCCTCATTCCCGTGTCTCTGCATTAGCCTTGGTTATAAGTATTTAACCGGACACGATATTAAAGACAATCAGGAACAGGCATATATATTCCCCTGATATTTTTATATTTTGACCATAAGGATTGTAGGATTTGGTAATTATCTTCCTCGTCATCCTTGCAAATATCGGTCTGCTGTTTTTTTAATTTAAAACTAAAACACCCTATTATTTATCAGTATGCCTGTTTCTGCCACTCTATCCCAACTGGTTGAAGTCCTGTTAGCCCAACCAGTGAATTTATCTGCATCTGCCTTAGCCCAATTGGGCAGTGGTATTCAAACAGACACCCGGATGTTGCAAGCTGGTCAAGTGTTTGTGGCTTTACGGGGCGAAAAGTTCGATGGACATGAATTTGTGCCAATGGCGATGGCTTTTGGTGCGATCGCAGCAATTGTTGATTATGCTTATGAAAACCCTGGATTTCCTGTATTGCGAGTGAAAGACACTCTTCAGGCATATCAGCAAATTGCTAGATGGTGGCGTGATAGTTTTTCTATTCCTGTGATTGGGGTAACAGGTTCAGTAGGAAAAACGACAACGAAAGAACTCATCGCCGGAGTTTTAGCCACCAAAGGACAAGTTCACAAAACTTATGGGAATTTCAATAACGAAATTGGTGTACCCAAAACTCTCCTCGGACTTGGTACAGAACATGATTTCGCTGTCATAGAAATGGCGATGCGGGGAAGAGGACAAATCGCCGAACTCACACAAATCGCTAAACCAACAATTGGCGTAATTACCAATGTGGGGACAGCACATATTGAATTACTCGGTTCAGAAGCAGCTATAGCCGCAGCTAAATGTGAGTTATTGGCGGAAATGCCTGCTAATAGTGTGGCAATTCTCAATCATGACAATCCCCTGTTAATGGAAACAGCAGCGAAATTTTGGCAGGGGAAAGTTATCAGTTACGGTTTTTCTGGTGGCGATATCCAAGGAAAATTAATTGACAATGAAGTTGTAGAATTGGCAGGAATTCGCTTACCTTTACCCTTACCAGGTCGTCACAATGCTACTAATTTTTTAGCAGCTTTAGCAGTCGCCCAGGTATTAGAAATTGATTGGGCAAATCTACAATCTGGTGTCATGGTGAATATGCCTACAGGTAGATGCCAACGCTTTACTTTACCTAATGATGTTTTAATTTTAGATGAAACCTATAATGCTGCCCCAGAAGCCATGTTAGCGGCGTTGCAGTTATTGGCAGATACTCCTGGAAAGCGAAAAATTGCCGTATTGGGTGCAATGAAGGAATTAGGAGAAAGATCGCCGCAGCTACATCAACGAGTTGGCGAAATGGTGCGAAAATTGAACTTAGATAGTTTGCTAGTTTTGGTGGATGGACAAGATGCCCAAGTTATGGTTAACAGCGCTATAGGTATACCTTCTGAGTGTTTTACTAATCATGCTGATTTGGTAGCCAGATTAAAAACATTTGTGCAAGAGGGCGATCGCTTATTATTCAAAGCAGCCCATTCCGTAGGATTAGATCGGGTAGTCAATCAGTTAAGGGCAGAATTTTCTACCTAGAGTCCTTATTAAAGGAGGTAGAAGGACATCTTGTATTTTCTCAATAAAGGTTGGTGGGCATTGCCCACCTTACAAAATAATCAGGTTTTGAGACTTTTATTTTCATCAAGCAAGATATTCTATTCTATCGATAATCTTGTCTTTGAATATCCCGTAACCTAGCAGCATCGCGCATATTATAATCAGCACGCGTAAAGCGATTGATCTGCATTTCAAAAAATTCACGATTTGCCTGTAAATGCTTGGGGTTTGTATCATCTAACGGATACAAAAGCGCAGTTCTTAAAGCTTGAATTACCGCAGAGGTGACATTATACATGGAACGTTGAAAAGTAATCCCCAACTGAATCAACATATCCTCTTCACCCCGGCAATATTTTTGGTAATAATCAATCAGATATTGGGGCAAGAAATGCAACATATCTTGCATTAATAATGTGGGTGGAATTCCTGCTGTTCCCACAGGAAACACATCAGCATAGAGAATACCATAGTGAAAGTCTTTTTGATCTTCCGGTACTTGTCCGGCTTGGGCATTATAGGATTTTGTCCCCCGGAAAGGTGCAGTCCGGTAAAAAACGGCTTCTACATAGGGTAATGCAGCTTCATATAGCCAGGTGAAACCCTTTGATTTGGGAATGATTTCATAGCATTCGCCATCTACATATATATGATGATAAATGGGACGGCCAGCAATAGCAAATATGCCATTTACTATAAAATCCATTGCATCTGGAACGCCTTTAAATCCACCTTCGTCGTAGATGTCAGACATTTCAAAAAATACTGGTGCCATTACTTCCCAAAATAATCCCAAATTGGAATAATAAGACATTTGACGACACTGTTCCAAAAACATATCTGGAAACAGTTTGTACATTCCCAACATTAGGGGATTATTTTTAAAGTAAGCTGTAATTGCTTTATCAGCATTAGCTTTATATTCTTCTGAATCTAAATAAGCATCAAACTGATTTACTGGGGCGTACATTTTTCGATGCCACAGCATTGCCCGCATACAAGCTTCTGCAAATTCCATGTTAATTCTGTCATGGAATAAATGATGCACTAATTTGGGCATTTTGAAAGTTTCACCTTTCTCCATAAATGCCAAAAGTTCAGGATGTGCAGTGGCTTCACCGCGCCAAATTCTTAAATCAGCATCATCACCAGCATAATGATTATGTAAATCTAAATACTCTTGAGGTAGGAAGTATTTAAAGAAGGCAAATGGGTTCAAAAACTCACGTTCAGCTATATAAAGTAAGTCCCGCCAGTAGAAATCCATCGGTACAGCATAAGCTTTGTAGATACCGATAATTTGCATTAAGTTTTCTGGGGTATCTGGCAACATTGAACCGCCAGCTTCCAAGCGATGAATAATTTCTGCAAATTCGTGTCTAGAGGGTGGTAATTTGGTTGTTGATTTTTCTGGAGTTTGTACCATTGTTATTTCCTGTAAAAAAGATGAAATATTGATTTATGGTGTAGAAATATTGGGCAAATCTTTACGTATTTTCAGGGCATGAAAAATACTCAAAACATCATGTTGCCACTCTGGCAGTATTAACGTCATGGCTATTTCTTCTTCCTTCTTATTTCTTCCTTCTTCCTTCGCGTCCTTCGCGCCTATCCCTACGGGACACTGCGTGAACGCGGTTCATTTAATCATAATTCTTCTGGTGGAAAGAGAGTAAATAGAAGAAGTTGATATAGCAAGGGGTAGGGCGGTTAGGACACCAACTGATTATAAAACCTAGACACCAAAAGACTCTTCAGACTGTCACCTGTCACCTGTCCCCTGTCACCTGCTATATAACTACTTCAAAGCAATTTTTGAGATTACAGTTTTTTCAGGAGTAGGAATGACTGCTACCATTGATGTAGTTGTGGTTTCACTCCAACGCACTAACCAAGTTGGTTGCACTCCCAAAAAGATGATCACGGATGCCAAAATTAAAGCGGGCATTTTTTCCGCCCAGACAACTTGAGGATAATAGGCTAAATTGTTTTGAAGTCTACCAAAACAGGTACGGTTGAGAAGAATAACAAAATAAACTGCGGTTAAACCAGATGCAACTACACATAAAAGTGTGGGAATGGGAAAGGTAGAAAAACTACCTTGAAAAGAGATAAATTCAGCTACAAAACCGGTTAAACCAGGAATACCAGCACTAGCCATTCCGCTTAAAACGAGTAGGGCGCTAATGAGAGGTAAACCACGGATAGGACTCATTAAACCGTTGAGTTTATCTAATTCTCTTGTTCCGACTTTGGCTTCTACGATACCTACCAAATGGAAAAGAATTGCGAGTATGATGCCGTGACTGAACATTTGGGCAACTGCACCAACTAATGATAGAGGTGTGCTGGCTGCGGCTGCTAGTAAAATATAGCCCATGTGTCCAATGGAACTATATGCTACCATGCGCTTGATGTCTTTTTGCGCGATCGCTATGATTGCCCCATAAATAGCATTGATAGCGCCCCATATTGCTAAACTAGGCGCTATCACACTCCATGCTTGGGGAAACATACCCAGTCCAAACCGCAATAGTCCATAGGTTCCCAGCTTTGCTAATACACCACCCAGCAAGATAGCGATAGGTGCAGAAACTTCGACATAAGCATCGGGTAGCCATGTATGGAAGGGAACCAAGGGCATTTTGATCCCAAACCCTAATACTATTCCCCCTAGAAGCAGTAATTGCATTCCGGCGGAAATGTTTTGGGTAGAAACGGCATCATAAGCAAAACTGTGAGAACCGGTTAACCATACCATACCCAAGAATGTTGCCAGAATCAAAGCCCCAGAAACTGCTGTATAAATCAAAAATTTGATGCCAGCATAAGCTCTTTTTTCTCCTCCCCAAATACAAATTAATAAATAAAAGGGGATTAATTCAAGTTCATAAAACAGGAAAAACAGCAGTAAATTTTCTGCTAGGAAAGCACCAGCAACACCACCACTGACTAATAAAACCATCGAGTAGTAAAGGCGGGGGCGTTCGGTGTTTTTGTTACTACTATAAATAGCTATCCAAGTGAGAAAGCTATTTAAAACTAACATTAATATTGATAGCCCATCAACTCCCAATTGATAGTTCAATCCTAGAGTTTCATTCCAAGGTAAATATTCTTGAAATTGCATCCCTGGATAACTGATATCAAATTTGAGGAGAATGAATAGATTCCAGAGTAATACCATTCCCGCTACTGTTAAAGATGCTAACCGGGCGCGACTTGGTTGAATGGCATTACCAGGCCAAAACCCAATAATTGCAGCTGATATAATTGGTATCCAAATTAAAACACTCAGCATAATAGATTATTCTCAAAATTTACAATTCCAAATTCACAATTTTTGAGGCAGATTTTTCCTACCGAACTATCTGCCATGATCTACGTTTAGAACACTAAATCTAAAAACTGTATTCCCCAAAATGGCCAAGTTACCCACGCGCCTAACACACCAACTCCTAACAGGATGGTAAAGGCATAAAATTGAGTTTGTCCAGTGGTGCTGTATTTGAGTCCCTCTCCACCCAGAAGAGAAAATAAACCAACTAAATTAACGATGCCATCAATTACAAAACGGTCAAGCATATCGGCGAATTTAGAAATTTGGGCAACACCGAAAATGATGGTGATTTTGTAGAGTTTGGGTGTATAAAAGTCGTAAGCCAGTAAATCTTGTAATCCTTTCCAAGGCAGACGAATCGGTTTAGGAATATTGCCTAAATAAATCACGCCACTGATGCTGCAACCGAAGATACTCGACCAAATTAAAAGTAGAGCGATATCTTTATTTAAGGTAGTCCAATTGGGTAGTAATGATAAGCTTTGCAATACTAAAGGCAGATGTAAAACAAAGCCTACTAAAATTACCATTGGTAAAACCATTGGCCAATGAGCTTCTGGAGAACGTTCACTCATTTGTTTGGGTTTACCACCAAAAATTAAACCGAATTCTCTAGTTAAACTAAAGGCAGTTAAAGCATTGACAGCAACGATAATTCCCACTAATACAGGATGAGTTGTCCAAAGTCCATCGGCTAATTTAAATAATGCCCAAAAGCTGCCTAGGGGGGGAAATCCAATGAAGCCCAAAGTCCCAACAATAAACGCTATTCCCGAAACGGGGCGACGTGTCCACAGTCCGCCTAATTGAGTTACATCTTGGGTAATGTTGTTCCAAACAATTCCCCCGGTACTCATTACTAATAATGCAGAGGCTAAAGCGTGGGTGAGAACTAATAAAATTGCTGCATCATCTTGTTGTGTTCCCACAGCAATAAACACTAAGCCCATGTAAGCACTGACAGAATAAGATAAACAGCGTTTAATGTCAATTTGAGCGATCGCAATTAACGAAGCACCAATTGCTGTCACCGCCCCAATGGCAACCATAGCCGAAGAAACTGTGGGGGACAAGCTAAACACAGGTTGCAATTTAATCAGCACCCATGCACCACTCGCCACTACCACCGAATTCCGTAAAATTGTACTTGGTACAGGGCCTTCCATTGCTTCATCTAACCACAAATGCAGCGGAAATTGGGCGCATTTACCCATTGGTCCAGCAATTAACCCCAAACATACCAATGTCATCACCGTGGGGTCAACATTCGCAGTCGCCGCCCATTCAGCTAACTCTGTATAATTCCAAGTTCCTGCTAAAGGCCATATTCCCAACACCCCCATAAGCAAAAACAAGTCTCCCACCCGTTTGGTTAAAAACGCATCTCTTGCGCCTGTCACCACTAAAGGCTGACTAAACCATAAACCAACTAGCAGGTAAGTCCCCAGCGTCAAAACTTCTAAGATTACATAACTGAAGAACAAGTCATTACACAGAACTAAAGCACAAAGCCCAGCTTCAAATAATCCTAATAAGGAAAAGAAACGTCCCCAGCCCCAGTCCATTTCCATGTAACCAATGGCGAATATCTGCGCCAGGAAGTTTAAGCCAGTAATGACAATTAGCGCCCCCACACTAACCGAGGAAATTTCTAAATTAATGGTTAGGTTTAAGCCTGCTGTAGATAACCAAGGAATAAATACTTCTTGGGCTGGTTGATGCCATATCGCTGTGAAAGCAAACACAGCATGAAAAAATGAGAAAAACGTCATTACCAAGTTTACATATCCCGCCGGTCTTGGTCCCGTTTTCCGAATTATTCCCGGTGACCAAGGAACTGCTAAAAGACCGCCTATTAAAGCATAAACAGGAATCAGCCAAACACTGTCTAGCAAGTACTGAGCCATTCAATTACCTCTATATTTGCAACAAAACTTAAAGCGATCACATCAATTAGCGTTGATCCCTATCAACGCAGTGACGACCACTAATGGAACTTTATCTTTGTTTAATATTGTTAGATTTAGCTTACCTTTATCTGTCCCAAATGGGAATTACTTTCCTAGATAAATCCACGATATTTTCTGTAATTTATTCTTATAGTTCTATGGATGGAATTATTGAATAATAACCATGAGTTTTTATCTATGGATTGAAAAGTTTGTAAAGGCTACCTTACTTACCCCGTTACGGTGACGCGGTGACACGGGGACACGGAGATATGGAGACACGGTGACGCGGTGACGCGGGGATATAGAGATATGGAGACACGGAGATATGGAGACACGGTGACGGGGGGACGCGGGGACGCGGAGATATGGAGACACGGTGACGGGGGGACGCGGAGATATGGAGACACGGAGATATAGCAATTAGGAAACCAATTGATAATAAAACTTAGATACTAAAAGACTTCTCACACTGTCACCTGTCACCTGTCACCTATATCCTATATCCTGTCACCTATCACCTGTTCCTTGTCACCTGCTATACTTTCTGCAATTACTGCTGGTGGGTACAATTCACTAATGGGCGCAGGTTTCATATCTCGGTAGTCGAGGATTTGCACAACTATCAGGTAAGCAACAGCTAAAAGGATAGAAATCGCACCTGTAATAACGGCCACTATTTTTGAGCGATTCATAAATATTTCCTACAAGTTAAGTTATTGTCTCGTTTCTATATCCACATTGCCATAAACTCAAGACTTATAGCAGTCAACAGTCAGCTTTTTCAAACTTTTGTCTGAAAAGATAATATCAATATAGGACTTACGCACTATACAAATTAGACATGATGTGTATCAACCGAAATTAGTTATTTCCGGTCGGCATATTAGTAGGGTGCGTCAGATGGCAAAATTTTGTTAATTGTAGGCAAATTATCGGGTCTGACGCACCATCAAAGAGATAAAATCCACAATTCATATTTGATTAACTTTGTTAATGCGTAAGTCCTAAAATACTATAACTCTGCTGGAATTAACTGTTATGTCCCTAACCGAAGAAATTCTTTCTCAACTACCAGGAAATGTTTTAAGCGGTTTACGCCGCACCGATAATATCTTAACATCCCTGCGAACAGACAACACACCCATTCCTAACGTAGTTAAAGAAAATTCACAACCTTTAAACTCTGTGGAATGGGATGTAATTATTTGTGGTGGAACTTTAGGAATTCTCATTGGTTGCGCTTTAGCTGTACGCGGTGTGCGGGTAGCATTGCTGGAAAGGGGAATTTTGCAAGGAAGGGAACAAGAATGGAATATTTCCCGGAAAGAATTGCAAGTATTTCGAGAATTGGACTTGCTAACAGCAGCAGAATTAGAAAAGACTATTGTCACTAAATATAACCCTGCACGAGTCAGCTTTCAAGGTGGTACAGAAGTTTGGGTAGAAGATGTTCTTAACATTGGTGTAGATCCTATTTATTTACTGGAAACCTTAAAAACTAGATTTATCAATGTTGGGGGAAAATTATTTGAAAATACACCTTTTAGCGATGTAGTTGTTCACCCAAATGGAGTTAATATAAATAATCAATTTACAGCAAGATTGTTGCTTGACGCAATGGGAAACCTTTCACCAATTAGCCAACAAGCACGTCAAGGTAAAAAACCAGATGCCCTTTGTTTAGTTGTCGGAAGTTGTGCTGAAGGATTTATTAAAAATAACTCTGGTGATTTGTTGTTATCTTTCACCACTTTGCAAAATCAATGTCAATATTTTTGGGAAGCTTTCCCTGCAAAAGATGGTAGAACAACTTATTTATTTACTTATATGGATGCAAATCCACAACGCTTGAGTTTAGAAACTTTATTTGCAGAATATTTCCGTCTTTTACCAGAATATCAGGGCGTGGAACTTAGTCAACTGAAGTTTAAAAGAGCGCTCTTTGGTTTTTTTCCTAGTTATCGTCAAAGTCCTCTCCAAACTCCTTGGAATCGCATTTTACCAGTTGGTGATAGTAGCGGTAATCAATCACCTTTGAGTTTTGGCGGTTTTGGGGCTATCGTACGTCATTTAAAAAGGTTAACATTAGGAATTGAAGAAGCATTACAAATAGATAAATTATCTGTTCAAGACTTGACAATATTGCAACCCTATCAACCGAGTTTAAGTGTAACTTGGTTATTTCAAAAGGCAATGAGTGTGGGTGTAGAACAAAAAATTGACCCAAATCAAATTAACCAACTTCTCTCAGCCGTTTTTCAGGAAATGCAACAACTTGGAACTCCCGTACTTAAACCATTTTTACAAGATGTGGTGCAGTTTGGAGCTTTAACACAAACATTGTTAAAAACAGGTTTATCTCATCCTTTGTTAGTTGCGAAGATAATTCCCCAAGTTGGTTTAGATAGTTTGCTAGACTGGATGTTTCATTACATCAATCTATGTATTTATAGTGGTTTGTTTTCTATAAATCCAATGTTTAAACCATTAGTTAATAATCTACCCATTCAACAACAATATTATTGGCATCGTCTAGTAGATGCTTGGAAGTTTGGTTCTGGTGGTGATTATTCTGAAGAATAGACTTTCAATCCTGTTAAGAGTTAAGAATTCCCTGCTATAACCTTTGCCCTAATTACCACCATCGGCTAAACTCAGAAATACTGCATTAATCCTGATCATGTCCGACTCCCAAACCGTCAGTGCTGCTGTAGCTAAACTCTACGACACCTACCCATTCCCCCCAGAACCAATACTCGACGAACCACCACCAGGTTATAATTGGCGTTGGAATTGGTTAGCTGCTTACAACTTCTGCACCGGCAGAAAACCACAAAAGCAAGATATCCGCATTTTAGATGCTGGTTGTGGTTCAGGAGTCGGAACGGAATATTTAGTACATCTCAACCCCCACGCGCAGGTAGTCGGAATTGATTTAAGTGCAGGAACTCTAGAAGTAGCAAAACAACGCTGTCAAAGTTCTGGTGCTGACCGTGTAGAATTCCATCATCTGAGTATATATGATGTGGAACAGATACCAGGAGAATTTGATTTAATTAACTGCGTCGGTGTTCTCCATCATCTCCCAGATCCCATTCGTGGTATTCAAGCATTAGCGAAAAAATTAGCCCCCGGTGGCTTAATGCACATTTTTGTCTATGGGGAATTGGGACGCTGGGAAATTCAACTCATGCAAAAAGCGATCGCACTCCTCCAAGGTAACAAAAAAGGTGACTATCGTGATGGTGTTCAAGTCGGACGACAAATATTTGCTTCATTACCAGAAAATAACCGAATTGTCAAGCGTGAAAAAGAACGCTGGTCATTAGAAAACCAGCGAGATGAATGTTTTGCGGATATGTACGTACATCCCCAGGAAACTGATTACAACAGTGATACACTATTTGAATTAATAGACGCTTCTGGATTAGACTTTGTAGGTTTTTCCAATCCGGGATTTTGGCAACTAGAAAAGCTTCTAGAAAAAGCACCGGAGTTAATTGAACGAGCCGAAGAATTAACAGAACGCCAACGTTACCGCTTGATAGAATTACTGAATCCAGAAGTAACACATTACGAATTTTTCCTGAGTCGTCCCCCCCTTACCAAAACTGAATGGACAGCAGATAACACTTTATTAGCAGCAATTCCCGAACTTAACCCGTGCATAGATGGGTTTCCGAGTCAATGCTTATTTAATTACGATTACCAAATAGTTAATTTATCAACAGCCGAATTTGAGTTTATGCAAAACTGTGATGGGAAATCTACCGTAGCAGAGATTTTAACCAAAGAGCAGTTTGGGTTAGATGGAGTCAGGAATCTTTTGCAACAACAAATGATTTTACTGACACCTGGTTAAGTAGAATAACGGGATTGAAATTGCTATGGACTTAACAGCCAAATCCTCATTTTTTACCTAAAATTCACAATCAGATAAAGATTCCTGTAAAAAATACTTTCTTACTTTCTATATAAGCTAGTTTCAGTTTATCATATACGTGTAGTTTTTTTACAGATAATCCTCGTGAAATTAGTTACAAAACTAGGAATAGCAACTGCTGGTATAGCCTTGACTATGGCTTTAACCGAAACCAAACCAGCACAAGCACTAACATGGAACTGGTCTTTTAATGGCGGTGCTGAAGCTGGTACTTTTGAAACAAATGGTACTTTTGCCAATACCACAGGTCCTTTTAACTTTACCATTAACGCTGCTACAGTTGCTGTCACCAGTTCCACAGTTGCTCCCTCACTGGTAGGGGCAACTTTTACCGAAAATCAGCCGACACAGGGCTTTTTGTGGGATGGTACTGCTCCAACTCAGTTTTATAGAAACAGTGGTACACTGACAGATAGTAGCAGATTTTTTAGCAGCCCTGATTCATCGCTCTTGGCATTTGGTGTGTCAAATGGCATATTTAACGGTCGCGTATTATCCACT
The DNA here is from genome assembly GCF_000332135.1 of Anabaena sp. PCC 7108. Classification (NCBI taxonomy): domain Bacteria; kingdom Bacillati; phylum Cyanobacteriota; class Cyanophyceae; order Nostocales; family Nostocaceae; genus Anabaena; species Anabaena sp. PCC 7108. The sequence goes on along the minus strand of NZ_KB235896.1, from coordinate 940,688 downwards.
AATTTAACCAATGGAACCTTAACGCCAAGTGCCGCAACTCCCGTACCTTTTGACTTTTCTACCAATTTAGGCTTAGGAATATTTGGGGCTTACACTTTGGGAAATCTGGCGCTGAGAAAAGCTAAAGCTGCTAGAAAAACAGTAAAAGTATAGAAGCGAAAAAGAATATAGAGACGTTACAGACAGCGTCTCTTCAAGCGTTGTCAATAACACATATTTTAATTTTGTTAATATCTAAATATTTATCTTATTACGATTAGGACTAAAGCTGCGTGTCACACTAAAAATCTGTTGTAGGGTGCGTCAGATATCAAAAATCTGTTTATTTACTAGATTTATGCAGTCTGACGCACCCTACCAATGTGCCAGTTGCGTAAGTCCTGACCATTACCAAATTGTTAACTTATGAGCAACAGAAGTTGAGTTTCTAAAAAAATGCGATAATAATGCCACAGTGGCTGAAATTTTAGCCCAAGTCGAACTAGACTTAGACGGAGTTAAGACACCTCCGCAAACAACAACTGCTCTTACTAACCCCCTCTTCATGAAAGAAATCGGTAACAAGTAGTTCTGTTGCCAATGACCAATGACCAATGCCAAGAAGTTAATTGTTTTTTCCTAAAGTATTGTTACCGGATCGTGATATGATTCAGCTGACTGAATGTGCAGTCATCATATTCCGCTTTACTGGTTTCAAGTCCCGTGAGCTTGTCAGAAGAATCAATTGCGCCGACTCCGACAACACAACAAGATGCTCAACTTGGTTTTGAAGAGACAGAACCAGTAGACTCTTCCATGGATGACTTCTATCAACTCTATCAGGAGTTGTTAGTAATCACACTTGTTCTGACAGGGGTTATTTTCATCTCTGTGTGGATTGCTTACTCTCTGAACATTGCCCTGAACTATTTGTTAGGGGCGTGTGCAGGTGTGCTTTACTTGAGGATGTTGGCAAAAGATGTTGAGCGTTTGGGCCGAGAGAAACAATCACTGAGCAAAACTCGGTTAGCCTTATTAGTAGGACTGATTTTACTAGCATCGCGCTTAAATCAGCTGCTAGTACTGCCCATATTTTTGGGATTTCTCACCTACAAAGCCACCCTCATCATTTACGTAATTAGGTTGGCGTTTATCTCTGACTCGCCCTCCAGGTGATGCTTCCGGTATACCTAAAGGTGTTAGCGAAGCTCCTCTAAAAGAGGCACAGTAGTCAAACCCTACGGGAAGGCGAAGCGCCTACATGGGGAGGGAAACCAAGCCAGTTCCTTGTACGGGGGAAACCCACGCAAATGACTGGCTCCCCAAAACCGCGCTGACTAAACAAAAGCTACGGCGACCTTAAAAAGACTCCTCCTCTCCAGGTAATATTGGAGAAATGATCGAATTGGAAAGAAAATGCTGAATTTTCTGAACTTCTACTCTGTTCCACTTGCCGAATTGGAAGTGGGAAAACATCTGTACTGGCAAATAGGTAACTTAAAGCTACATGGCCAGGTGTTTCTCACTTCATGGTTTGTCATTGGTGTGCTAGTACTGGTTTCCGTCTTGGCAAGCAGTAACATCAAAAGAATTCCCAGTGGACTACAGAACCTGATGGAGTATGCCCTGGAATTCATTCGAGATTTGGCGAAAAACCAGATTGGCGAAAAAGAATATCGTCCTTGGGTGCCATTCGTCGGCACTTTGTTTTTGTTCATTTTTGTGTCAAATTGGTCAGGGGCGCTAGTTCCTTTCAAGTTAATTCATTTGCCAGAAGGTGAACTAACAGCACCTACAAGCGACATCAACACAACTGTTGCCTTAGCTTTGTTGACATCCTTAGCGTATTTTTATGCTGGGTTCAGCAAAAAGGGTTTAGGGTATTTTGGCAACTACGTGCAACCAGTTTCGTTTATGTTGCCATTCAAGATTATTGAAGATTTCACCAAACCCCTTTCCCTAAGCTTCCGTTTATTCGGTAACATTTTAGCTGATGAACTGGTGGTAGGAGTACTAGTTTTGCTAGTTCCCTTGTTCGTACCTTTACCAGTAATGGCATTGGGACTGTTTACCAGCGCCATTCAAGCACTAATTTTTGCCACTTTAGCTGCTGCTTACATCGGTGAAGCGATGGAAGATCATCATGGTGGTGAAGAGCATGAGGGACATCATTAAATCTCTCAGAAAATAGTCATGAGTCATTTTAGGTGACAGAGAACAGGTAACAGGTGACAGAAAGTAGTCAACTGAAAACTGGAAACTGAAAACTGAAAATTGACTATTGACAACGACAACTACAAGACCCGTCTAACTCAGTAAAGTAAGGAAAAAATATCATGGATCCATTAGTTTCTGCTGCTTCCGTTATTGCTGCTGCTCTAGCTGTTGGTTTGGCTGCAATCGGACCCGGTATTGGTCAAGGTAACGCAGCTGGACAAGCTGTAGAAGGTATTGCTCGTCAGCCAGAAGCTGAAGGCAAAATTCGCGGTACATTGCTGTTAAGCTTGGCATTCATGGAAGCGCTAACCATCTACGGTCTAGTAGTTGCTCTAGTGCTACTGTTTGCTAACCCCTTCGCATAATCAGTAATGAGTGCTGAGTAATGAGTGCTGAGTAAAAACAAGTTAAGAGTTGGGAGTTTAACAAAGATAACTCAAAACTATTAACTCAGGACTCAGGACTCAGGACTCAGCACTAAAATAGTAGATAGGAATAAGCAAACATGACACACTGGATCACCTTATTGGCTGTAGAAGAAGTTGCCAAAGAAGGGGGTTTGTTTGATCTAGATGCTACCCTGCCTTTGATGGCAATCCAGTTTCTAATCTTAGCCCTAATATTGAACGCAACTCTTTACAAGCCCTTGGGCAATGCAATTGATGGACGGAATGAATATATCCGTAGCAATCAATTAGAAGCTCAAGAACGCTTGTCAAAAACAGAAAAATTGGCACAGCAATACGAGCAGGATCTAGCAGGAGCTAGACGGCAAGCACAAACAATTGTTGCTGAAGCTCAAGCCGAAGCTCAAAAAATCGCTGCCCAAAAAATTGCCGCAGCGCAAAAAGAAGCCCAGGCACAAAGAGAACAAGCAGCTGGTGAAATTGAGCAGCAAAAACAACAAGCTTTAAGTTCTTTGGAAGCACAAGTTGATGCGCTCAGTCGGCAAATGCTAGAAAAGCTTTTAGGAGCCGATTTAGTTAACCAGCGCTAACTCAAAAAATAGTCATTGGTCATTAGTCATTAGTCATTAGTCATTAAGTAAGACAACTGACAACTGACAACTGACAAAAAAGTTTTGGCAGCGCAGTTGTGGATGAAAAATCATGGGGACTTTTTTACTGTTGATGGCCGAATCTAGCGCCGTCGGAGGTGAATTGGCAGAAGGAGGGTTTAGTCTAAACACAAATATTTTAGACACTAACCTGATTAACCTGGCCATTATTATTACTGTGCTGTTTGTCTTCGGACGGAAAGTTGTGGGTAACACCCTCAAAACTCGCCGAGAAAATATTGAAACAGCAATTAAGAATGCAGAGCAAAGAGCTAAGGATGCAGCCGAAAAGTTCAAAGAGGCGCAGCAAAACCTAGAACGAGCTACCGCCGAAGCTGAAAGAATTAAAAAAGCAGCCCAAGACAATGCCCAAGCTGCTAAAGAAGCTATCTTGGCACAAGCTGCTGTAGATATTGAGCGCTTGCAGGTAGCAGGTGCAGATGATTTGAGTGCAGAACTAGATAAAGCGATCGCTCAATTACGTCAAAAAGTAGTTGCTCAAGCACTACAAAAAGTTGAGGCGCAACTCAAGAGCGGAATTGCTGACGATGCTCAACAAGTTTTAATTGAACGCAGCATCTCACAATTGGGAGGGAAAGTATGAAAAGTAATGCAGCAGCAGCCGAAATAGCCCAGCCTTATGCACAGGCGCTGTTGTCCCTGGCGCAATCGAAAAACTTAACAGAAGATTTCGGCACAGACGCGCGTACTTTCCTCGGCTTCTTTACAGCCAACAAGGAGTTGGAGACATATTTGAGCAACCCCTTTATTCAGGCTGAAAACAAGAAGAGTCTGCTCAGACAAGTGCTTGGTGAGGGCGTTAGTCCTTACCTGCGTAACTTTTTGTTGCTGCTAGTTGACAGACGACGCATTTCTTTTCTGGAACCGATTTTACAACAGTACTTGGTACTGTTGCGGCAGCTCAATCAAACCGTATTAGCCGAAGTTACTTCTGCGGTTGCTTTGACAGAAGCTCAACAGCAAGCAATTACAGAAAAAGTAATTGCCATCACCAAGGCTCGCCAGGTAGAAATACAAACCAAGATAGATAGCGAGTTGATTGGCGGTGTGATTATCAAAGTCGGCTCACAAGTAATTGATGCTAGTTTGCGCGGTCAACTACGTCGTCTTTCCTTGCGCTTAAGCAGTAGCTGAAATAATTAATAATTCAAAATTAAAAATTAGAAAAAACTATTTTTAATTTTGAATTGTCTTGACTTCTTCCGTCTCGAAAGAAAACTAATAGCACGACAAATGAGTATTTCCATCAGACCAGACGAAATCAGCAACATTATCCAACAACAAATCGAGCAATATGACCAAGAGGTTAAAGTTGCTAACGTTGGTACAGTCTTACAAGTTGGTGACGGTATTGCCCGCATCTATGGCTTAGAAAAAGCTATGGCTGGGGAACTCCTAGAATTTGAAGATGGCACAATCGGCATCGCCCAAAACTTAGAAGAAGATAACGTGGGCGCGGTGTTAATGGGTGAAGGCCGGGAAATTCAAGAAGGTAGCTCCGTAATTGCTACTGGTAGAATTGCTCAAGTACCTGTAGGTGAAGCCTTAGTTGGTCGCGTTGTCGATGCTTTGGGTCGCCCCATTGATGGTAAAGGCGATCTGAAAACTACAGAAACCCGCTTGATTGAATCCCCAGCACCTGGGATTATTGCCCGTAAGTCTGTACACGAACCAATGCAAACCGGGATCACCGCTATTGACTCGATGATTCCCATCGGTCGTGGTCAACGGGAATTGATTATTGGTGACCGTCAAACAGGCAAAACTGCGATCGCAATTGACACCATCATCAACCAAAAAGGTGAAGATGTAGTTTGTGTTTACGTTGCCATCGGTCAAAAGGCTTCCACCGTTGCCAACGTAGTTCAAACCTTACAACAAAAAGGCGCAATGGACTACACCGTAGTTGTAGCCGCTAACGCCAGTGACCCAGCTACCTTACAATACCTAGCTCCCTACACAGGCGCAACAATTGCTGAGTACTTCATGTACAAAGGCAAGGCGACCTTAGTAATTTACGATGACCTTTCTAAGCAAGCTCAGGCTTATCGCCAAATGTCCTTGCTACTCCGTCGTCCACCCGGACGGGAAGCATATCCCGGAGACGTATTCTACATCCACTCCCGTTTATTAGAACGTGCCGCTAAATTGAGCGATGAACTGGGTAAAGGCAGCATGACCGCCCTACCAATTATCGAAACCCAAGCCGGTGACGTATCCGCCTACATCCCAACTAACGTAATTTCCATTACCGACGGTCAGATTTTCTTGTCTTCTGACTTGTTCAACTCTGGTATCCGTCCCGCTGTAAACCCCGGTATCTCAGTATCCCGCGTAGGTTCTGCGGCACAAACCAAGGCAATGAAGAAAGTTGCCGGTAAGATTAAGTTGGAATTGGCACAGTTTGACGACTTACAAGCTTTCGCACAATTTGCTTCTGATTTAGATAAAGCCACCCAAGACCAGTTAGCACGTGGTGTCCGCTTACGGGAACTCCTCAAACAGCCCCAAAACGACCCACTGTCAGTAGCTGAACAAGTAGCAGTTCTTTACGCTGGTATTAACGGTTATTTGGATGACATTGCCGTAAATAAAGTAACCGTATTCGCTAAAGGTTTACGTGATTACTTGAAAAATGTTAATACTGCTTATTACCAAGCAGTACAAGGAGCAAAAGTCCTCGGTGAACCAGAAGAAGCAGCTTTGAAAGCCGCATTAACCGAGTTCAAAAAGACCTTCCAAGCAGCAGCGTAACAATTTTGGATTTTGGATTTTGGATTTTGGATGAAATAGACTGATCCAACAATTAGACATTAGCCCTGGCAGTAGATACTGTAATGCTTATTTGCAGATGAGTCTAATCTAAAATCCGAAATTCCAAATCTAAAATCTAAAATCTAAAATCTAAAATCGGATTATGGCCAATCTTAAAGCAATACGCGATCGCATTCAGTCGGTCAAAAACACCAAAAAAATCACAGAAGCCATGCGGCTAGTGGCTGCGGCACGGGTACGTCGCGCCCAAGAACAGGTAATCGCCACCCGTCCTTTTGCAGACCGCTTGGCACAAGTATTGTATGGTTTACAAACCCGTCTGCGGTTTGAAGACGTAGACTTACCACTACTGAAAAAACGCGAAGTTAAATCAGTAGGTTTGTTGGTCATTTCCGGCGACCGGGGTCTGTGCGGTGGTTACAATGGTAACGTCATTCGCCGTGCAGAAAACCGCGCTAAGGAACTGAAGGCAGAAGGTATAGACTACACATTTGTAACTGTCGGACGTAAAGCTACTCAGTACTTTCAACGTCGCAATCAGCCTATTGATGCCAACTACAGCGGTTTAGAACAAATTCCCACCGCCGCAGAAGCTACTAATATTGCTGATGAACTACTTTCCTTGTTTCTCTCGGAAAAAGTAGACAGGATTGAGCTAGTTTATACCAAATTCGTTTCCTTGGTTAGCTCTCGTCCCGTAGTCCAAACTCTGCTTCCTCTTGATACCCAAGGTTTAGAAGCAGCGGATGACGAAATCTTCCGCTTAACTAGCCGTGGTGGTCAATTCCAAGTAGAACGGGAGAAAGTGGTCAGCCAAGTCCGCGCCTTGCCTCGTGATATGATTTTCGAGCAAGACCCTGTACAAATTCTTGATTCTCTGTTGCCATTGTATCTGAGTAATCAGTTATTGCGATCGCTCCAAGAGTCAGCAGCTAGTGAATTAGCAGCACGAATGACAGCCATGAGTAACGCCAGTGAAAACGCCGGTGAATTGATTAAGAGCCTTTCATTGGTTTACAACAAAGCCCGTCAAGCTGCAATTACCCAAGAACTCCTAGAAGTTGTGGGTGGTGCAGAGGCTTTAACTTAATTTGGTGATTGGTGATTGGTAATGGGTAATTGTTAAATGAACCATAGCCAATCATCCATTACTGGTTTATTAATCTAAAAATTATACGTAAACAATTACTTGAAACTTTTATATTTAATCTATACTATAACCAGTAATTTGCAGTTCCAATATTATTTAATTTTGTTATAAATTACCTGAACATAAGCAACCTAAATAAACCAATTCTCAATCACCAAATCCTGAAAATCCTGAAAATCTGCCACATTATTTGTTACTAAAATCAAATCATTGCAAAATGCAATACTGGCAATTTGTCCATCAATAAAAGCAGGTGTTTTACCAATTTTTGATAATCTAGCTCTTTCCTGTGCGTGCCATTTTGCAGCGTTGAGATTATAATCAAACACTGGCAAATTTAACACAGAGTCTTGAATGTATTTCCATAAAGAATCCTTGCGTTTAGATGGTGGTAAACGCCAACAGCCATACAGGATTTCATGAACAACAACACTCGCTATTGCTACCTCTGAACGATAGCGATTTAATTGATCTAAAACTTGAATATTGGGAATTGGCCGACTCGGTTCTGAAATAATATTAGAGTCTAGTAAAAAGCGAACTGTCATAAATCAATTTCGCGTCCTGGACTACGATCTCTAAGATTTGCAAAATCTTCATCTGTAAATTCAATTCCTTCTCTTTCAATTGTTTCTCGAAACCTTAAAACTCCTTGCCAAAAGCTATCTCCTTTATTTTGTAATGGTTTTTCCTCAACTTGTTCCTTTATTTGTGACAATTGAGACTCAAGTACATTAAGCAGAGAAGTTTTATCTTCTACAGATAAATCATCAAGAGATTTAATTATTTCTTGTAATGTCATTTTCAAACCTCCTCAATAATAATAAAGTATTTGTTATTAACTGAATTAATTACCAAATTATTTGGATATTAAACAAGTTAATTTTGGAATCACAAGTTACCAAAGGTAAATTCAAATAAAACGCCGTAGCGGTAATAATCCGATCTGCCATTTCTGGAACAATATTCCTGGGTATTTGTGTAATCGTTTGAGCAACTTCTAAATTTAGGGCGATTACAGACCATCCAGTATTACTATTTCCTAAAATTTCAATTAATCTTTGTAATGCTGTTTCTGGTATTTTGCCTTTTTCTTGTAAGTAAATAATTTCAATAATCGAAATAGAAGGTATATAAATTGAATCTGCTTGATCAATTGCTGTTAATGCTGCATTTGATAGTTTTGGAGATTTTAGAAAATACCAAATAATAGCATGAGTATCTAATACAATAGCTCTCATAATTCAATATCCCTGGGAAAATTAGCCCACATTTCTTGGCGAATTTCTGTAATATCTTGTTCTGTAATATTTATATCCAAGTCACTCCATAAGCCGTAAAAACTAGGACGTGGTTTGTTTGGTGGTAATTTATGTTTGAGAAATTTAATAAAATCTAAAACTTCCTGTTGTTTATCGGTTGGTAACTCTCGCAGGTTTTCTAAAACTGCTTGTTCAATAGTCATAGTTTTACCTCTACTACTTAGGCTATTATTCTATTATAAATGACATCAGCATTAATTTTTATTGTCTCCTCCATTGTTGATATCAATTCCTAAATTTTCTAATTGTTGATTTATCCAATCTTTAGCTGTTGCTTCATCAGTTTCAATTGCTTTTTCTACTCCTATTTTAGCAATTTCTAGGAGTTGTTTGGATTTTAGTTTTTGTTCAAGAGACATAACGTATTTATCTATAATTTGTTTCTGCTTATCTCCTAAAATAAAAGGAATAACAAAGTTGTCAATGTCTTTTGGATAGAGTTCTGCTTGGGCGCTTCCTGCACTTAGTTTTTCAGTTTGAAGTCTTCCAATAATTGAATTTATAACAAAACCTACATATATTTGATTTTCCTCTTTTAGTCTTAAAATATTGACATGATTACTTGCTATAGCTTTTTCTTCACTCAAATATACATTAGTCCTACCAATATTTGCTCCCGTTGTATATATTAATATATCATTTTTATAAACTCTAGCTTTCTCTTGAATATTCCAGTTTTCAACATTAGTTTTTTCAAGGTTTTCATAATCTAAATGTTGTTCTAAAATATGCCTACTATTGATTACATTCAAAGTCCCATTCTCTGAATATATAGGCTGTAATCCTCTTGTATTAAAGTTTTGAATATCATTAATACTTTTGGTATATTGAGAATAAGACTTTATTTTCTGAATTAATTCATCATATTTTGGTTGGTAATACTCAGCATCAAGGCGACCAGAAGACAGAAAATACTCTTTATAACTCTTGATAGCAATGGTTTCTTTACTAGGTTGCCAGTCTTTCAAATTGAGTTCTGACAACAGTAAATCTTCAGCTTGTTTATAAATTAGATTTGATTCCTGAAGAATTTCTTCTGATTTATAAATAAATTCACCAATAAAATCCTCGAATTTAAATCGAGGGATATACATATTTTTTAGATAAGTTGTTGTTAAAGTTCGCTGCCCTGTTCCTCCCGTACTACCTCTATCTATAGTTAAATTGCCATACTTGCTAAGTAGGAAAACAAATAAATAGGCTGGATTAATTATGTTATTTTTTAATCTAATAATGCCAATATCTCGGCTAAAAATAGATTTTTTAGCTGTACTAACAAAGCCTATTTTTCCAATAGAACCATAACCTTTAAGTGTAATCAGAATATCATTCTTATTTATTTGAAATCTCTCAAGATTTTGATATTCAGACTCCGATATATAATCAGAACCTTCATAAGCAACAGTTCCTCCAGCAATATTCCTTCCATTGAGGCAATGAACACCATTTTTATCATCCAAAAAATTCGGATTTGGTCCCTGAGTAATCCAACTTGCAATAGAATCTAGCAAGGCTATATTTTTAGATTTAATAGCTTTTTCAGCTTCAATATACTTTGTTTCAAAGAATTCACTATCAAATCTAAAAGTAATATTATGTTTAACTACTTCGATCAAATTTAATTCAACTGCCTCTAGCCCATCCATCAACCTTTCATACTTCACAGCATCAAACGGTGCAACAGATGGGCTTAATTTAAAAAAACTGAAGTTCTCCTTTTTTGCAAACTCAATAAACGCCTCAGCAATACCATCTTGCGTCAAACCTTCGTGATTATATAAATCATGATCAACAATCAAATGACCGTGACTATCTAACAGGAACTCTCTAGAACCATCAGACTTTATTACATAAATTTTATCCCCTGAGTTATTCTTTCCTGTCTTTTCGTTCTTTCCCATCGTCGCAAAAAAGATATTGTAATCATCCGTGCGGGGACATAACGCGCCTACTTTTGGATCATCATTCCATTTTTGCACCAACAACACCGAAGTTTTAGTACCTGTATGGGGTTTAAAAGTATTTCCATGTAACCCAACTACCGCCAAAATTCGGCAACGTTCCGCAATAAAATCACGAATATTTTTATCAGAAGAATTATTAAAACGTCCTTGAGGTAAAACAATTGCCATTCTTCCCCCTGGCTTTAAAAAATCCAGATTGCGTTCAATAAATAAAATATCGCGTCCGACTTTAGTTTCCCATTTACCATTAGCCTTTTTAGCTAAATCATAATGGTTAATAATGCGCGTTTCTTTAATATCTCCAGCAAAAGGAGGATTTGCCATCAACACATCAAACTGAAATTCTCGATAGTCCTTACTACCTTTTGGTCGTTGTCGTTTTAAACGTTTGAATCCAGCATTATAAATATCATCCCACTCCTCTTGTCCTGTTACTTCATCCCACATTTCATAATCCAGAGTGTTCAAATGCAAAACATTTGTTTCACCATCTCCAGCAATCAAATTTAACGTTCGCGCTACCCTTACCGCTTTTTCATCAAAGTCAATTGCAAATACTTGTTCTTGCACATATTCTCTACATCGTGGTGGCTTCTCTTCCAGTGAAAATAAATGACTTGCTGATAAACCTTCATCCTCCAAAATTTGCCGCCACACATGAAAAATAGTATGCACTGGAAACCCGGACGAACCAGCAGCCGTATCAATCATGTATTCATCGTATTGAGGATTAAGCATCTTCACACACATATCAATCACATAACGAGGCGTGAAAAATTGTCCTTTTTCTCCCTTACTACTTTTATTAATTAAATATTCAAAAGCCTCATCAACAACGTCCAAATTAGAGTTAAACAACTTCACATCTTCTAAAGAAGATATACATACCGATAAATGAGAAGGAGAAAGGCTTATTTTCGCATCTTCACTAAATACACCTTCCCATTTTTTCTTAGACCTATCAAACAAATCTTGAATTTTAGTTTTCAGTGCGGCTTCTGTTTGTCCTGTATTGCGAAACTCCAGTAAACGAGTTTTACGGCGGTTTCCTTGACCAGAATACCACTCATCATAAAGTTTAGTAAAAATTAGTTTAAACAGTTCCTCAAAAACATCTACTCCAGCATTTGCTAATACTTCATCTTCCATTTCTTCGACTATGGTTTTGAGAGATTTATTCTGTTTTAATAATTTGTCATTAGCAATTAAATCTTCTAGCGTGAACTTAATTTGCAGAATATCAGCTAGAGTTTGACTAGCATTAGGTAAACCAGAAATTTCTTCAAAATAGTTAGGATCTTTACGCTGATAATAGGAAATTTGATCGCCATTTGTCCAAATAGCAATAGGCGCACCTGTAGCGTGACAATAAGATCGTAATTGTTCTTTACCGTCCTTGAGTTTTGGCTTTTTCACCTCCACCAACATATAGACTGTATTTAACCGATCTTTGTCCATAACCACAATATCAGCCCGTTTCACCTCGCGCCCAAAATTTACCCCATATTCTACTTGAATCCGATTAAGGGGATAGTAAAGCCGTTCCGTTAACACCCGCAGATATAGTTGTCGAATTGCTTCTTCTGGTGTGAGTTTAATTTCTTTTTTGCGAACTAAACAAACCGTGTAGGGTGCTTCACCGCTTTTAGTAGACTTGAGGATAATTGACTGTTCTAGCTGGGCAATTTCTTCAGTAGTAAATTGAGAAAGTTTGTAATTTGAATCTTTGAGAATGTCGGCTAATTTCATGAATTAAATACTTAAGAGTCTGAGAATTATAAAAATAGGTTACAGAACTTGAACTAGTGTATATAGAATATGCTATGCAGGTTCATGAACCTGATTAGTATCATTATCTGGGACAATTTCACCATAAAATAAAACATTTCTTTATAATATTGCAAAATAATTCATACTCAAAATAAATTTTTATTTTTATCCAATTCAATTATTTAAAAAATAATTATTCAGAGTATCTTCTAAAGTAAAAGGAGATTCTTTAGGAAAGAAATTTAACTTAATCCCTGTTTCTTCCGATGCTTTGAAACGAGCTTTCTCATAACAATCTGCAAATATTTCCGTAAATAAAGGTTGCAAACTAGGACTATCTTCCAATAATGCTTCAATACAAATACGTTGTTCTGTAATGGTACTCCGCCAACTTTCGCTGCGTTTTTCGGGTTGATATTGCCATTTTAGTAAGTGCATCAATAGCACGATTAAACGACTTTTTAACTCGCGTTTCTCACTTCTCCCCATACTTTCAATTTCTTCAATCAGATTAAGTATATCTATTTGATGCAAATTATTTTCTTTCAACTGCTGGACAATTGTTTGTGTCCATAAGTAAAAGTCTTGATCATAAAGATTTTGGGTATTGACTACAGATTGATTTATCATTGATATTCCTCTTGCTTTATTCTTCAAAATTCAATCCCAATTTAAATTTTTGATCATTCTTGAATTTGAGTTCTCACCCAGTCTCTAAATTCTCTCACTAATTCCAAATATTTTTTACTGCCAGCATTTTTCAAGAAACTGGAAATTTCTGTTAAAGGCAGATTAGGAAAAGCTAAACTTTCATCAACAACTATATATTTACCATCTTCTAAAATATTAATAGTAAATACATTACCATCATATCGCCAAATTTCTGGCACACCCATTTCTGCATAAACCGCAAAACGATCTTTTGAACTGCTAGTAATATCAATCTCGACAACTAAATCAGGTGGAGGATCTTGTTGTAAATTAATTCTAGTTTTACCTTGAATGAACTTGACATTTTTGATATAAAAACATTCATCAGGTTCTCCACCAGATATTTCTGGACGTTTGAAAGTAGTAGAACCTAGAGGATCAATATCCAATTCTAATTCCTCCGCTAAAGTTTCGACAAAACGACCAACAATTTTTTTATAACGTTCGTGTTCAGGTGAAGGAACCATAATTTCTAAATTACCCCGATAATACGTCAAGCGAAGACGGCGACTGGTACTGAGTTCATTTAGCAAACTCTCATAAGTATGCCAACTAATCCCTGATAAATGGACAATTTCTTGCGGTTGCATCAGAATTTGGCTAGTCATGGCGTATTACTGTACCTGTAAACTATCTATCTCTAACTTTAATTTATTCCCAAAATAAAATAGCTATACTTTCTTTTTGTCAAATGGCAAAAATGCGTACTATAATAAAAGTGTGAAGCACATGGGGCTTTAACGGTTTCGACAGGTTGGCGAACGCTACTCTGTGATTCAGGTCGAGAGTGAGTCTCCTCTCGGAAATCAAAGACTCGAAAAAAAAGTAAATGCGAACAATATCGTAAAATTTGCTCGTCGGGAAGCTCTAGTAGCTGCCTAAGAAACCTCTTTTAGGTTCGAGCGTCTTTAATTTGACTCCGTTAAGGATTAAAGACCTAACCCCCAACGGATGCTCCAACAAGCGTTCTCTGGTTGGCTTGAAGGTTAAGATTAAATCAGAGCATCCTACGTTCGGGATAATGAACGATTCCCGCCTTGAGGGTCAGAAAGGCTAAACCTGTGAATGAGCGGTGGGTTAATACCCAATTTGGACATGGGTTCAACTCCCATAAGCTCCATTTTAAATAATTAACCAGTCCACTTACACTTTTATGTGTGGGTGGATTTTGGTTTTAGCTTTTAATTCACCGCGCAACATCCAAACCTAAAGCCACAGCCCCCCATAAAGGTGCATCATCACCTAACAAAGCCCGCACAACTTCAAAATTAACTTCTGGCAATGCGGTTTCCTGTGCTACCTTGCGTACTGTTGCCCAAAAACTATCCCCAGCTTTGGTAACACCACCACCTAAAACAAAGCGTTGGGGATTCATCAAATTGGCCACATTACCAATACCTACACCTAAAGCCCAAGCCGCTTTGTGTAGAACTTCCTGTGCTAATTCATCCCCATGAGCAGCAGCTGTACTGATAACTTGCCCGGTGAGCAAGTTTAAATCATTGCCTACTAAATATCTAAGTATTTCTCCTCTTGTGCTGACTGGGAAATTATGGCTTTCTTTCTCCAAAAGTTCCCGCACATTTTGCACCATGTAAGGACCAGAGGCTAAACGTTCTACACATCCCCGTTTTCCACATAAACAGACTGGCCCCGTAGGGTCTACAACCATGTGTCCAATTTCTCCAGCCATACCACCAGCACCTTGCCAAGGTTTACCGTTGAGTATCCAACCGCCACCCACGCCTGTACTGATGGTAATATAAAATAAGCTATCATATCCCCGTCCTGCACCAAAGCGATGTTCGCCAATAGCAGCCACGTTCGCATCGTTATCTACACTGGCAGGAGCATTATAATCTTCTTCTAGCAAGTCTTTGAGGGGAATATTTTCCCAACCGGGGACATGATGAGAGAGTCTTACCATTCCTGTGGCTGCGTCTACTGGACCACCAAAGCTGACACCGATAGCATCGGGTTTATTTTTATCTAGCACGGAATCAATGAGCGATCGCATAATTTCTACATCACTCAAAGCATCCGCATTTACTGGTGAGAGGCGATTTTCATAACGCAACCACTCTCTAGAACCCGCTTTTACTGTCGCGGCGGCTAGTTTAGTGCCACCAAAATCAAGAGCTAATATTAATGTCATAATCAGTTATTGGTTATCGGTTCTTGGTGATAGGAAACCAATCTGACTCATTACCTTTTTTCCCATTACCAATTACTCAATTATCAGGCCAATAGACTCTTGCCGTCGTGCATAATGTGACCCTTTCCTATAAATTTGGGTGCATTCTTGACAGCATATCTATTTATGACATTGAAAACTCTAATGATTATTTGATTTAATGGGGATTAAACTTGTTTAAAACTCAACAAAATGACAAATTTTTGCAAAATTGAAAAAATTTCTCAGTTACTTGCTTTTATAATTAAATTCTGTTACTCTTGATACAGATGATCAAAAAACTGGCAAAATTAAGTTTTCAGTATTTTAATGGTAGATGTACTTTGAGTGCAGCACCAGACATTAAAACTCTAATCTCTTTTCCTGTCTATCTTTTGGCAGATTTTCTGCATAGCCTAGATAGGTTGAAGCTAAAGTGAGTTAAATGATTTAATATTTAGTTAGCAAGTTCAATTTGCTGATTGTTCTTCCAAACCATAGGTTAAAGACTATATTTTTTTCTAACTAATTGAGAATTATTTGCAATATATGCCAAGAAATTTATCAATCCCAATCTTCTCCAAATATGATACCTGTTGTCAAACTTCTCACTCTACAGAAAGAAAGGTTTTTAATCTTATTTTCCTTACTAGTAAAAGATTGGGATGCAGGAATATCTGATCTGAGACTACGCTATTCAACTTAGTTAAAAAATAATTAAATACCAAATTTAATTAGTTGCTACGGAAACAGCATTTTCATAGCGGCTAAGTTTAGGGAATAGAGGATTTATTAACCGGAAGGACTTTAAAAAACCAGAAACTTATAAAGTGTCCACCTGTTGTGAGTTGATAAATCTATTAACCTCAGAACTTGTAGCTAGAAACACAATTTTAGTTTTTCATTAGCTTTGTTTATAAAATTGATTCTTGAGTAAACCTATATGGATACTTTCTTTTGCTCTGATTACTCTCGACACATAGAAGAAGAAATTATTGGTAGTGCTACAAATTATCAAACTTATATTTTAGTTGAATGCCCTCAACCCTGGATATCAGAAGCATTTAAATCCAAATGGGTTCCAGATAATTTGCGTGTTTTAGTAGAAGAAGTACAGCGCAGTAAACTACCAATTCGGTTTCTATTAATTGCTAATGATGAATCACATAAAGTAGAAGAGACAACTTTGCTGATTTATCAAAAACAAAAGGGTTTAAGTAATGGCTACTGTCAGCAAGAGTTTAAGTTGCCGAATATTGAGCAAGTTGCCGGAGTTGTGCAGAAGTGGTTATCTGGAGGTAGTGCTGATTATCAAGTAGAAACCAGTATAACTAGAGATATTTTAGTATGTACTCACGGTAGCCATGATCAGTGTTGTGCCAGATATGGCAATCCTTTTTACTTTTACGCTACAAATACTATTGCTGATTTACATTTAGATGATGTCAGGATGTGGAAATCGACTCATTTTGGTGGACATCGTTTTGCTCCCACAGTTATAGATTTTCCAGAAGCTAGATATTATGGTGTACTAGATCAAGATTCCTTCAAAGCAATTTTAACTCGGACTGGTGATATTCAACTTTTGAATAAAGTCTATCGTGGTTGGGGAATTTTGCCATCTGCATTACAGATTTTAGAAAGAGAAATAATTCTACATCAAGGTTGGGATTGGTTTAACTACAAAGTAGTAGGTAAAATTTTAGAGCAAAGTTTAGATAATAATACAATTTTAGCCGAGCTAACTTTTGAACAACCCTCTGGTTTTCTCTACACATACCAGGCTAAACTTGTAAAAGATCCAGTTAAAACTCAAGCCTTAAAAAGTTCTTGTCATGCCACACAAGAGTCAGTAGTTGTTAAATATGCTATATCTAACCTTTGGCTTGCTGATAGAAAAGTAGCTACCTATGCAAATAATTTTTAGTGCGAATCAATGGGAAGGTAGAAGTAAAAAAAGTCTGCGAGGGGTTGAGCATGGTACTTTACCCCTACTTATCAAATCAAATAGTTAAGCATTTTGAACCAAACCATACTCTAAATTAAAGTATATTCAGTACCTTCCTCAAAAGTGCTTGATCTTCTAACTTAGGTTTAAGACGACCATTTTCCACATCACGAATCCAGCTTTGGCTTTTACCCGTAAGCTTTGCTAATTCCCTTTGGGAAATATTGATATTTTTTCTAGCTTGCAAAATTTGTTCACCTAATAAATCATCTGTACTTTTAAGAGTTTTTTTACTCCTAACATGACGCTGCTTTTTTTTCTCCACTTCTGAACTGTGATGTTCCCATTCTGAAGGAAGTTCAAAAGATAAAATTCGTGCATTCATCAACAAATTCCACTTTCCACGAGGTCCACTATCTGTGAGACGATGATCACCACCACCATCATTAATCCAAAATTCTAAAGCATCATCTGGATCTTCAGGAATATCAACTAATTTTGCCCATAAAGGTTGGATTTCTGGGGGATAAGTAACAGGGTCAAATAATGGTTTTACTCCATAATGATTGAGAACTTCCAAATCATTTTCAAATGTTCGCAATAAGCGTTTACGTTCATCTCGTAATCTAGAAGCTAAGTTGACTTTTTCTTCACCATAGGCAACGCGCAGTAAGGTAGGAATGGTGATGCGTTGTTCTCTACCCATTTTGGTTTTAAATAGTAACCATAACATAAGTCTAACTGCGCCTTCATGCTGTTGCCAAAGACTCATAACTGTAGTTAATACTGTTTTGGGGAGACTACCATATTGATAGAATCCACTTCGTTCCTTGCAAGCTTGTTTATTTAAGAAATGCTGCGCCCACATACCAGCTTTGACTGTAAATGTCAGCCCAATCAAATATTTAGAACCTTGATCATCTTCTTGAAAATGGTGCTGAATATTTGTTAAATCCCATAAGCGACTATTTGTGATGGAAAATCCGGGAACTCTACCCCTTTCAGGCCAGTCAATGGAAACAATAAGCGAGCTTGCTTGCTGGACGATGTTCTTGATTAAACAAAGCTTGGCTATTTTATTCAGGTCTTTGCGTTTTTCTAACCCTAAGTATTTTTCAATTTGTCGTTCATCAATGGTAAATTCCTGATTCCATGATTGATCTAAGGCTGTAGCATGAGCAGCAAAAATCAGATGAATACAAGCGGCTCGAATATCTAGATTTTCGATTGCTTGTAAATCTTGAGCTAGGTTGCTAACTTGAAATGGGTCTTGAATGTGAAAAGAAATTGCACCGCGACCTTGATTAACTTGTCGACTATAATGTAAATTACCTTCTGGATCTGTTTCCCAATTTAATGATTTGCGTTGCGCTAGTAAATTGCAAGCTTCCCAGATAACTATTGCCGAAGCAAAGGGGTGATTTTTGCCATTGGAAAACAAATCAGAACTGGTAGGTTCTCGCGCGTCAACTTTGCATCTGCCTTTTTTTGCTTGCCAAGGTATGGGAGCGTTTGTTGGACAAGCAATCACACATTGTGGTTCTGGATAATAACCCTCACAATTATTACAAAGACAAGGATCGATCCAATATTCATTATTTTCGATTTTGATTGCACCCGTAGGACATTGGGGGCGGCAGTTGTCACATCCAATGCAATTTTTGTTAGGAATTGTATAAGGCATTAGACTTCTTCCTACTTGAATTGCTGAGATGTTTGGCTCAAGTCTCCCCTCGATGTCTCCTTTTGATTCATAACTTGTTACCAAAGTATCTCCATGACAAGAAAAGTTTTTCTCGCCTCACTTATCAGTTATCAGTGATCAGTGATTAGTTTTATAGCTTGGTGAAATATCACAGCATATCCTTAATAACTGCTCACTGTTGACTATTCACTGATTTAAGACATTGAAACTAAGGCTTCATTACTTCTTCATTAACTATACATTTCATAAAGATTTTGCTAAGTTTGTTCACAATGAGCTTAGGATTATTTCTTAATATTTGTGTTGTTCTTTGAGCCAAAATTATCATTTAAAGTGTTTTTGAGGAACATCTAAGTGATGCTGAATTGTTTTTATTTACAGTTAATATAAATTCAGGTATTGCTATAGAAGTTACAGTTTTTTTCATAAATTAATTCTTGGGAATAAATTGAGTTAAGACAAAAATATAACTTTTATTCTCATTGTATTTGTATAGATGTTTGCACAACAGTGAACTCATCTATTTATTATCTTTAATTGGAGATTTTGGCTTGAGAATTGTCAAAAGCTGACTGCATAAGCTTCGCAGTTTTTTATCTGCCATCATATTTTTTAAAATTGCTATTCTTTAGTATCTAGCAACACTATTAAAATACATTATTTATCTAGAGTTTCTATATTGTATTTGCTAGAAAATATCAATATTGAATAGATGAATATGGCTGATTTTATTAAGATATAGCGGTTCTTGGTTGAGCGAGGGATAAAAACTCTAACCCACAAGCGATGAAGTGACTATGTGTGATTCAGGCTATATAGAGACTTTGCCTGTAAGGTGTCTAGATTGGGAGGATATATTTAAGCCTGTATTTCATTAAATCAAAATTGCTCTAAATAAGCATTTATCAGAATTTATTTTTAGGAAATTTATTAATAATTAGTTGCATTTAATATCCTAAATTATTTAAACCAAATTGAGATTGTTTACCAAGTCAGCAAAACATGATAAAAAATTAATTTTTATTAGCAAAATCAAAAAATATTAGGCTAGTATTAAGATTAAATCACCAACTAATTTGTAAGCAGAATTGCTGAGGATAAAATCATGGCAACATTAACAGGGGTTACATTTGGCGGTAAGGCTTGGACACCTAAATTTGCTCAAGAAATTGACAAAGATAAATGTATCGGTTGTGGCAGATGTATTAAAGTATGTGGTCACAATGTTTTAGGGTTGAAGGCGCTAAATGAAGAAGGCGAATTTGTAGAAGATGAAGATGATGAAGAAATTGAACGTAAAGTCATGTCAGTAGTGACTCCAGAAAACTGTATTGGTTGTGAAGCCTGTTCTCGGATTTGTCCCAAGAATTGTTATTCTCATACAACAGCAGACAACTAAGACTTTTGGGAATTAGCTAAAGTTATCATCCCAGGAGACATTGTTGAATTCCGTACATAAGCCAAACAAGGTAATTAGAGGGGAATACTCAATCCTTAGCTAAAATTTTAAAAAAGTTTATATTAAACATATATATAAATTACAAATCGTTATTAATTAACAAATTTTAAAAGCTAGATTCCTGGTTTATATAATAAGTTATGAATCTGAACATATTGATAGATAAAGATATGAAAAAATATGGAAGTTTTCGCTATTTCTTATTAGGTGTAAGTTAGAACTTTAATAAGTGAAAGTCAAAACACTGCCTTAAATCAGTGAAAAGATTGATAACTGATAGAGATCAGCTAGTATGCAAAAAGTTCCTGTATCGTTGTGGACGCTGTTAGCTGGGATGATAATTTCCCCTATCAGCATCTGGATTGGTCAAAACCATAATCTACTACCAGTACAAGCATCGCAACAAGCGCCTTTGGTAGATGGATTATTCAATATCATGTTTACCATTGCTATTGCTCTATTTTTAGTAGTAGAAGGAACGATTCTAATTTTCTTGTTTATCTATCGTCGCCGTCTTGGAGACAATAGTGATGGTACACCCGTAGAAGGTAACTTAGCCTTAGAAATCTTTTGGACAGCAGTACCAACTGTGATTGTGGTTGCTTTGGGTATCTACAGTGTAGATATTTATAACCAAATGGGAGGTTTAGAACCAGGAAGCCATCCTCATGGACAGATGGCTCATGTCTCCGGTACTGCAATGGCTGCTACCATGAATGATGGTTCTGAATCTGTAACTGCTGGAATTGGTATTGGTGGAAGTCCACAAACTCAAGGTAAACCAGCGGATTTGGTAGTTGATGTGAAAGGGATTCAGTTTGCTTGGTTATTTAATTATCCCCAAACTGGTATTGCTGCGGGTGAATTACACGTTCCTGTTGGCGCTGATGTGCAGTTAAATTTATCAGCAGATGATGTAATTCATTCGTTCTGGGTTCCTCAATTTCGACTCAAACAAGATGCACTTCCTGGTATTGCTACAGAATTGCGTTTTGTGGCTACAAAACCAGGTACATATCCTATAGTTTGCGCGGAATTGTGTGGTGGTTATCACGGTTCCATGCGGACACAAGTTGTTGTCCATACCCAAGAAGATTTTGATAACTGGTTAACAGAAAACCAGATTGCTCAACACCAAGGACAAACCCAAGTTGTGGCTGTAAATCCAGCTAATTTATCGACACCTGAATTTCTGGCTCCATACATTAATGATATGGGAGTGAGTGCAGAAAATCTGGCTCAAATTGCAAAATAGCAGCGTTCAGTTGACTACTGGACAAATTTCCAAAATAGCTTATGACACAGTTAGAAGTTTCACCAAATACGTCACACACCTCACACCCTACAGCGTGGAAATGGCGGGATTACTTCACATTTAATATTGATCACAAGGTAATTGGGATTCAATATTTAGTGACCGCATTTGTATTTTATCTGATCGGTGGGTTGATGGCGATCGCACTCCGCACCGAGTTAGCAACCGCAGATTCCGATTTTCTTGATCCGAATCTGTACAATGCTTTCATGACCAATCACGGGACAATCATGATCTTTCTATGGATTGTCCCTAGTGCAATTGGGGGATTTGGTAACTATCTAGTTCCCTTGATGGTGGGTGCTAGAGATATGGCGTTTCCCAAATTAAATGCGATCGCATTTTGGTTAAACCCACCCGCAGGATTATTACTGTTACTAAGTTTTATTTTTGGTGGTTCCCAATCGGGTTGGACAGCTTACCCACCTTTAAGCTTAGTCACAGCACCAATCGCCCAAACCATGTGGATTTTGGCGATTGTATTGGTAGGAACTTCCTCTATTTTAGGTTCCTTAAACTTTGTCATCACCATTTTGATGATGAAAGTTCCCAGCATGAAATGGGATCAAGTTCCCTTATTTTGCTGGGCAATTTTAGCAACTTCCATCCTCGCACTTTTATCTACACCAGTATTAGCAGCAGGTTTAATTCTGTTGTTGTTTGATATTAACTTCGGTACTTCCTTCTTCAAACCAGATGCAGGTGGTAACGTCGTTATTTACCAACATTTATTCTGGTTTTATTCCCACCCGGCAGTTTATTTGATGATTCTGCCGATTTTCGGGATTATGTCTGAAGTAATTCCTACCCATGCACGCAAACCAATCTTTGGTTATAGAGCGATCGCATATTCTAGTGTAGCAATCTGCGTCGTTGGTTTATTCGTTTGGGTACACCATATGTTCACCAGTGGAACACCCGGTTGGATGCGGATGTTCTTCACCATTTCTACACTTATAGTTGCCGTTCCTACAGGTGTAAAAATATTCGGTTGGGTTGCCACTCTTTGGGGTGGAAAAATCCGCTTCACCAGCGCCATGCTATTCGCTATTGGCTTATTATCCATGTTCGTCATGGGTGGTTTAAGCGGCGTAACCATGGGAACAGCACCCTTTGATGTTCACGTCCACGATACCTATTATGTAGTCGCACATTTCCACTACGTTCTCTTTGGTGGTTCCGTCTTTGGTATTTACGCAGGTATATATCACTGGTTTCCCAAAATGACCGGCAGAATGATGAATGAAACTTGGGGAAGAGTTCATTTTGTCCTCACTTTAATCGGTACTAACTTGACATTCCTACCCATGCACAAACTGGGTTTACAAGGAATGCCACGCCGAGTTGCCATGTATGACCCCCAATTTGTGAGCTTAAACCAGCTTTGCACCATTGGCGCATTCATTTTGGGTATTTCCGTGATTCCCTTCGCTTACAACGCCATTACCAGTTGGAAAAAAGGAGAACTCGCAGGTGATAATCCCTGGGAAAGTTTGACTTTGGAATGGACAACCAGTTCCCCTCCAATAATTGAAAACTGGGAAGTTTTACCTGTTGTCACTCATGGTCCTTATGACTACGGTCATATTCATGATGAATCTTCATCAGTGACAGAAGCTGTTAGTTAAAACGCAGACATAGGAATAGTTTACCCACCTTGTACTCAAGTACAAGGCTAATAGCAAAAGTCGGTTAAAACCGACTAACAAATCCGGTTTTCAGTCGGTTTTAACGGACTTTGGCTATTAGACTGGGAATTTATTCCCAGACGGGTGAGACAGCTAATCGAGAAACGAATACTAGGAAAATAGCATGACTGCAATTACAACCAGTGAACATCACGAAGCTGGACACGAAGAACATCAAGATTTGCGAGTTTGGGGACTATTGACTTTTTTAGTTTCCGAATCTTTGATGTTTGGTGGATTTTTTGCCACCTATTTGTTTTTTCGAGGTACTACCGCAGTTTGGCCACCAGAAGGAACAGAAGTAGAATTATTTATCCCCACAATTAACACTATCATTCTTATTTCTAGCAGTTTTGTCATTCACTTTGGTGATATGGCAATTAAAAGAAATAGTGTTGGCTGGATGCGGTTTTGGTATTTTATTACCGCAGTTATGGGGGCTGTATTCTTAGCCGGTCAGGTTTATGAATACATGAATTTAGGCTATGGTTTGACTACCAATGTTTTCGCCAATTGCTTTTATTTAATGACCGGCTTCCACGGTTTGCACGTCTTTATCGGACTGTTGTTAATCTTGGGTGTTTTGTGGCGTTCTCTTCGTCGTGATCATTATTCTGCTACCAAACATACAGGCATCGAAATGGCAGAAATTTACTGGCACTTCGTTGATATCATTTGGATTGTTCTCTTCACTTTGGTTTACATTCTTAACGCATTTTAAATGTAAGGGTTTAGCAATGCTAAACCCCTAACTTCCTTGTTCAAAAATCTGTGATGCTTGTAAATTCAAATTCTTAAATTGTGGAGAAATAACTAATTCATCCCCTGCAAAAACACCAACTTCATTATAAATTTCATTCACTAATTCTAAAACTAATATACTTTTGGTTTGGGGGTCAATAATCCAATATTCAGCAATACCACAATCTTGATACTGTAGACGCTTGGCGATAAAATCTCTATCTCTTTGTAATTCCCCAGGGCTAACAACTTCAACAACTAACAAAGGTGGTGACATTGAGAGGCGAATCGTGTTACGGTTTGCTAATTGTTGAATATGTTCTTCTCGAATAATAGTCAGGTCAGGATAACGGTTTCTTGGTTCTCCTCTTACTTCCAATTCTAAACCATGTCCCCGCACTCTTTTATAGCCTAAGAGTGAAACGAATTGAATTAATAGAAATGTGGCAATCTGCACATTAATACCTGATTCTGGTGGCATTTCAATCAACTCACCATTAAACAATTCATACAAGTTATCTGTGCCATCATCATAAGATAAATATTCTTCAAAACTTGCAAATCTATGTTTAGTTTGTACCATGACACTTACTCCATGATTACTGCTGGTTTAATTTTAACATTATTTATAAGTATTAAAACATCATCCAATCACACATCCTGTAAATCCTTAAATCCTGGATATCCTGATTCTGACAAACTCCATCATTACTTATAGCCGCAATTTTGCTATAATCATAATACCTGCTACGTAATCGGTGACAGCATAATGATTACCACTGTTGAGCGTCGTTATAGTTTAGATGAATATCGCGCCATTGAAGAAAAAGCTGAAGGGCGCAACGAATATCATGATGGGGAAATTATACCAATGCCAGGAGGATCACTCAACCACAGCCGTATAGGTGGTAATATTTTTGCATTTCTAAAATTTCTGCTACGGGATAGTAAATTTGAGCCAATTAATAGCGATTTGCGGCTATGGATTCCTGAACATCAACGCGGATTATATCCAGATGTGATGGTTTTTGAAAGAGAACCGCAACTAAATGAAAATCGCAGTGATGAAGTTTTAAATCCTATTTTAATTGTGGAAGTATTATCTCCTTCTACAGCAGATTATTACCGCATAGGAAAGTTTCGGATCTATCGTTCAATTAGCAGTTTTTGCGAATATTTATTAGTTGAACAAGATGAAATTTTTATAGAAAAATATAGTAAACAATCTCAAGGTTGGTTATTAAGTGATTTCAATAATTTAGAACAATCTATTTCTCTGGAGTCAATTGGGGTAGAATTACCAATAGCAGAAATTTATCGTGGTGTTGTTTTTGAGTAAAAAATATTCTAGATTTCTGTGTTATGTTCAGAATTTAAGGATTTTAATTGTCAGAATCAGGTGGTTATCGAGCGATAGCCTGCGTGGCGTAGCCATAGTCGAGATAATGTCCAGGATTTCAGGATTTACAGGATGGTATTATTTGTGTGTAAGTTATGATTTTGGTTAACTATTTATTCTTTTTCAAGATAGATATTGAGATAATCTAAAATTTACAGAATTACGTCTAGTGTATGTTCTAAAATAAATTAGATTGGTAATTGGTAAATTACATCCTGTAAATCCTCAAATCCTGTAAATCCTGTATCCCTGACGGGAGGCGTTAGCCATTTCAGACAATTTACAATGTTAAAATATTATGCAAACCAACACCAACAAATTCTCATGGTTTGACGTATCTGATGAGGTGAAGGAATTATTGATATTAGCAGCACAGACTTGGGAAAATACAGAAGTCTCAGAAAAATATATGCAACAAGCTTTAGCTAAAACCCAAGGAAATACAGATGTTTTAGTTGCAGCTTATAGATATTTTTACTACAAAAATAATTATCCTCTAGCACTGACAACAGCAGAGCAATTAATTGCTAAAATTAAAGAAATAGAAAAATTACCTGATAATTGGGAAGACCTAAAATCCATCTTAGTTCAGCGACACGAAGAACCACAAATCAGATTGTATTTAAATGCTTATGCTGCTTCTGGTTTGGTATTAGCTAAACTAGGAGATTTAGAACAAGCTAAGGAAATCAGTACCAGAATTAAAGGTATTGATGAAAAAAATGATTTTGGTGCTGGTATTCTTCTGGATATTTTAACCCGTCCACCAGAAGAAGATGATTAATTATAGAGACTACGTAAGAGTTTGATCAATCACCAATCACTAATCACCAATCAAAAGTCATGAACAATTGGTTATCTACTTCATTTTCTTATCAATCTCTCTCTACATCTAATAATAATACTGTTCTCCTACCTACGCTACCTGCATCTCCAGTAGCTCCTATAACTATGATGCCTCAAACCAATCCTCCCATGCTTTTCTTACCCAAATATTCATAATTGATAGTATAGAAATTATGGAAGGTAAGGATTGGTTTGTCGCTGGAGATGGACAGCATCAAGCCTGTAAATCAGCGAGAGTTTGGGATTTATTGCGTGATAATTATCGCCTATATCGGTTTCTAACTGAGATAGAAGATGTTCTCAATAATGTTGAGGATGAATCAACTCGTCTCCCTGAAATTAGAATGCTAGTCAGGCGATTAATTATAAATTCCTATTGGGTAAACAGTCAATTTTTAGAAGCTGACAGTAAAACAGGAACATCAGTTTTACTGTTATACGATGAATTAGGATTTCCCTTAACTGTGCAAACAGTCACATTTGCACCGGGGACAATTTCCAATATTCATAATCATGGAACATGGGGAGTAGTAGCATTGTTAAAAGGCGAGGAAAAAAATACATTTTGGCGGCGCAGTTCTCATCCAGAGTTTCCTGATAAAATTGAAACAACTGGCGAAATAAATTTATTTCCAGGTGATATTATCAGTTTTACACCTGATACAATACATTGCGTGCAAGCTGTGGGAGAAGAACCGACAGTTACATTTAATATATATGGAGAAACCGACCCCAAAACAAGATTTGAATTTGATATCATTAACCACATTGCTAAAAAATTTTAAATGTAGTGGCAAAAACAGAAATAAATGATTATTGTGATAAATAGATAGCAACTAATAGTAATAGGTAAAAAATCCTGAATATTTACCTATCATTAAAACCCACCATCTTTCTTTTATCTGCGTCTATCTGCGTTTATCTGCGGTTAATTATTTACTGTCCAGAAATCGAATAAAAACCTTATAGGAGATATAGCAATGGCCAGAGTAATTTTCTATGAAAAACCAGGCTGTAAAGGTGGTACAAAGCAAAAAGTTTTGCTGACAGCCGCAGGTCATGAGGTAGTAACATATAGTCTATTAACAGAACCTTGGACAGCAGAAAGATTGCGTTCATTTTTTGGAAATCGCCCTGTAGTTGAATGGTTCAACAAAGCCGCACCGAGGGTAAAATCTGGAGAGGTTAACCCTGAGAAAATCGACGGTGACACCGCTTTATTAATGATGCTCAGAGATCCTTTATTAATTCGTCGTCCTTTACTGGAAGTAGGAGATAGACGTGAAGTAGGCTTTGATGTCGAGAAAATCGACGCATGGATAGGCTTAAAAGCTGTGGATAACTCTTTAAAGGAAATGAGCGAAAGCTTAATGCAGCAAGACCTCCAAGGTTGCTCTCATGGTCATAATCACGAACACCATAAGGGTGAAGGTGGTTGTAAACATCACGGAAAAGAACAACACCAGCATTAGATATTTAAATATTCAATAAATCCTGATTCTGATGATTAAAAATGTCAGAATCAGGATTTTTAGGATTCAAGGATTTACAGGATGAATCAGAATAATCCTCAATCTTGCAAATCTCCAAATTGAGTAAATACTGATTATGTGAGCGTTTCAATACCCAACCTAAAAAACACTAAAAATTGGGGTCAATAAATTAACTTAACTCATCAATTCTTGAAACATTGCTGTACTCAGATAGCGTTCACCAAAAGAAGGCTGAATCATGACAATTAATTTACCAGCATTTTCTGGACGCTGACCGACTTGAATAGCCGCACACAAAGCCGCACCAGATGATATTCCTGATAATAAACCTTCTTCTTTTGCTAATCTGCGTCCATAAGACATTGCTTGGTCGTCACTGACGCGAATCACTTCATCAATTAATTCTTGACGCAAAACATCGGGGACAAATCCTGCACCAATTCCTTGAATTTTATGAGCGCCGGGTTCACCTCCAGAAAGGACAGGACTGTTGCTAGGTTCAACCGCAATCACTTGAAAACTGGGTTTGCGTTGTTTAAGTATCTCTGCAATACCAGTAATCGTTCCTCCAGTTCCTACACCAGCAATTAATATATCTGCTTCACCATCAGTATCTGTCCAAATTTCCTCAGCCGTTGTTTCTCGGTGAATTTTCGGATTAGCTGGGTTGCGGAATTGTTGCAACATAAATGCATTGGGAGTCTTAGCCACTATTTCCTCAGCTTTGCTAATTGCTCCCCGCATTCCTTGGGGGCCTGGTGTTAACTCCAAAGTTGCACCATAAGCTCGCAGCATGGCTCGTCTTTCTTGGCTCATGGTTTCTGGCATGGTTAAAATCAAACTGTAGCCACGGGCAGCTGCTACCATTGCTAAAGCTATGCCGGTGTTACCAGAGGTAGGTTCGACTAAAACGGTTTTTCCGGGGGTAATTAAACCCTCTGCTTCGGCTGAAAGCACCATACTCAAACCGATTCGGTCTTTGACTGAAGCCGCTGGGTTCATGCCCTCTAATTTAACAACTATTCTGGCAACTACTCCTTCTGCTGGGGGAATTTTGTTCAACTGAACTAAGGGGGTTTTGCCAATAAGTTCTGTTACATCTTGAGCAATTCGCATTTATTAACTCCTAATATTCTAAATATTACTTTTAAGTCCTTATTCATAATAATAGGTTTTGACTTATTTAATTTGTATTTGAGCAACATTTTAAAACTCGTAAATCTACTTCTCAAGCCCCGCCAACTAACTCAATCTGCCACTTAACGGGTTATTAGCGGTAGCCTAGATCAACACAATTAAGTTTTGTAACCGAGATTTATACCCCACATAACATACTTGCCGATTTTTAATTGCTCTTTAGCTATACCTATAGAATTTTTTAGAATTTTTTAAACCTATTTAGTTGTGATATATGGCTGTAGCCAAGATAATTAGGACATTAGATAATCTTCAGTTGTAGGGGTTTAGCAGTGCTAAACCCCTACTAATTATAATTTTTAACGTCCTAATCTTGATCGCTGTGGCTATCTCCAGATTTTGATGATGTCAAGATCAAATCACCTGAGTTATAAATTTTAATTGTTTTTTTTGGTGATTTAGTTTATTTTTAATTCAGTTCCACTTTGTCAGGATATGTTATTATTTGAGTACAAATTTTTAAGGCTAAAAACGATTTGTAAATCTCCTTAAACATCAGCCAATCAAGCATTAAAGTTGAGTACAATCATCCCCGAACCCTACCTGATAAATGCTAGTACCCCTTCTTAAAAAGACTAGCACCTCTACCCCAAATTTTTTTTATAAGTCTGACTATATAAGTCTTTTAGGCTTTGAGTACTATTGTAATGAGTTTAATAATCTTAATCCCAGTGGGGTAAACTGTGTCCTGGAGGGGTGACTGCTATAAACATGAATAGGATTTACGCAGAGATTCCCCTCTACCCCCCGAAATTCCTGGACGCAAGTCTAGAGAACTAGGGGGGACTTCTTCACCCTAACTGAGTTCTAATCTCTCTTCACAACCGGTTAAATCTTGTCAGTATTAGTGAATACAAAAGGGAGTGTATTTGAGATTTTTAATTTTCAATTGCTTAGTAATACTTTATGAGTAGATTGTACATAGAGTTGTAACTCATCAACTTGCCAATTTTTAGATTGAAAAATTTAGATTTGAAATTTTAAATTATTGTATGTCATCTACTAGGTGTCTTTGGAAAATCTAATTTGAAAATCTAAAATTCCATGGCTGTTTGAGAATTGACAATAATAAGGTGCAGTAGTAAACCATAAAATAAATTTTCTTACTGGGTAAATGCTACCTAGGAAGGGAGAGCGAAGATGAAATTAAAAGTTTTAAATATTCTGACAGTTTGCTTAGTTACTTTAGCTGTGCTTTCTCCAGGGTTTCTAGTATTTAATTTAATTTGGGGACGACATATAGAGTTAGTTAAGACACAGAATTTATCCTGCCAATTCACCAATATTAATAAAGTTTCTGAGCATTTGCCTCTCCAGACAGAGAGTATAAATACTCCTCAATCTCCAGCTAACAAAAAATTATCTAAATATAATTTTTTTGTACAACTGCAAATTCTAGTAGAACAATATAAAATCGCTACAATTTTGCAATGGTTGGTTTTGGGTACACCTATTGGTATTGGTGTAGGGATTCTTGTTTATGACAGGTATCTTGTCTATCGCGCTGCTGTTTTCAAAGCACAAATTGAAATGCTAGAAAGGCTTTGGCAACAAAGTATCGAGCAATAAGTTTTAGTTTTCCTATTCACCCTAAATTAATTTACCATGACAGACGAACGCCAAACACAATATTTTAATTTGATTGATGAATTGCTCCAATGTCCTAATGGTCAAGAACCAGAAGTTTTAGAATCTCAGCCTGAATTGGTTGATTCTGGTTTAGTACATTCAATGTTACAAGTAGCTACTATGTTTGCTCATGAAGGCAATCAAGATGGCGCTCAATTTTTATTTTTTATAGCCAAGGAATTAGCGAAACAATTGGGTTTGTATCCTGAAGTTTCCAATGAGGTTGCACATCAGGAGTAATAATGCTATTGACTTCAACTGATGCTGGAAAAATAGCTCTAGAATTCCTTTTGGCAGACTGGAATATTTCTGAAGATTATAGAGATTGGTTCACTATCTTTAACTCGCGGTTAATGGGTGAGTTTTGGTACATTGTAGAATTGGGTGTTGAAGGTTTTCCTGATAAGTGGTTTATTCAAGTTTACGATACAGGAGCCTGTGACCCAAATTATACATTTAATTCTCCTATCTCTGGTTCTGAGGGATATGTGGATTTAAAGAATGTACCAGATATCATCGCTGATGTTTTAGTTGCTGAACGCAATTCCCGTTAATTCAGAAGTGCTGTACTAATCAGCGGGAGATGGGGAAAGGATATCATGTCCGGTTGTTCGCGTAGCGTCTCGTCAGAGATATACTTATCATTTAAACTGACGCGGAGACAGTGAGACGCGGGGACGCGGAGATTTTTTTTGATAGGTGATTAGTCGGACATGATATTACTGTTTTTTGCCCAACAATAAACAGCTGATAAAAGACTCTTGTTCCGTGTCTATTACTCAGTGTCTATTACTCAATTGTTCCAGTTAATAAATTTTGAATTCATTATATATGGTCATTATTTAGAGGTGATACTTAATTAGAGTACACCTCTTTTTTTTGAAGATATATTTAACAAATTACGAATTACGAATTACGAATTACGAATTACGAATTACGAATTACGAATTACGAATTACGAATTACGAATTACGAATTACGAATTACGAATTATTTTAAGAATATATTTAACTTTAATTGGCATTATGTCAGGTTTGTTTGACAAATTTATGTTATGCTAATTAGAGTGATGGACGCTACAGAAATAGTCAGTCAAATGATTGCTGAAGATATCCTAGCTAAAGAATTCACAAGAGTCGTTAACCACTATTACCCTAACACTGGGGAACTACTGGAAGGGTGCCATGTGAAAGTCATCACCTGCTTCTGGGGACGACCTGCTAAACGGTTTCAATATGTAGGGATTTATTGTTCTGAAGATATTTTGCCCTATGTGCAAGCGCAAAAAGAAATACTGAGGGAAGTAGCAGATAATATGGGACTTATTCAAGTTGTTTGCATGAGTGCCAAGCGATTGCTACATGACCCGATGTCCAAACTGAAGCAATCCCAACCACGGTTATGGTTGGAGTTGCATTTAGTGGCAGCTTAGTGGAAGGAGGCAGAAGTTAAAAGGCAATAATGTTTATGTAATTGACGTTTTTGTCTAATTCTAACTGTTTAATTATTCCTGCCATGCTGTACTAAAATTTTGCCAAAAATGAAAACTGGACTTTTCTGCAATTACGAAAATCATCATCAAGATGTCCGTCGCGCCATCTTTGAACAGGTTTTACTGGTGAAACAAGCGGAGAATTTAGGTTTTGAAGAAGCTTGGGTGAGTGAACATCATTTTAATGAATCCAATCTCAGCCCGTCACTTTTGCTGTTAATGGCACATTTGGCGGGTGTTACGTCAACTATTCGTTTAGGGACTGGGGCGGTATTATTGCCGTTTTATAACCCAATTCGGGTGGCTGAGGATATTGCGACTTTGGATAATCTTTGTAGTGGTAGATTGGCTTTTGGGATAGCTAAAGGGGGACCCTTTCCTCAACAAAATCAGCATTTTGGTGTATTGATGTCTGAATCCCGCGCCATGATGCTGGAAGCAGTAGCACTTATTCAAAAGCTATTATATGAAACTGACGTATCATTTAATGGGCAATTCTATCAGTGCGATCGCTTGACAGTTTATCCCCAACCACTACAAAAACCTATTCCTGTTTATATTGCCAGTGGTGATGATGATGCTATTAAATTTGCTGCCGAAAATTCTTTTGGCTTAATGGGAGGTCCACCCTTTTCGCTAACAAGATTAAAGAATACAGTCAGCAAATATCGGCAATTAAATTCCAGTGGTGCAGATAAATTCCTGTTAGCACGGTTCTTTTTTGTGGCTAAAACCTCTGATGAAGCCGTAAGTGAAGCCTTACCTTTTATCCGTAAATTTAGCCAAAAAATGATCGCTAACACAACTCAAGTAATGCAGAATAGTCCCCAGCCTCAGAAACCATTTGATCGAACAAATATCTGTTTTGATGAAGACTATTTGCTTGAAAATTCGATTATTGGTGATGTGGAAACCTGCCGCGACAAAATCAAGAAATTTCAGGACGAATTAGATATCGGCACACTAGCACTCAAACCCTCATCCTCGTCTCTGCAAAAAAATCGAGAGAGTTTGCAACGCTACAATCAAGAGGTGCGAAATTATGTCTAAATTACCGTTGCTTCCTCCTGATGACTTACCTCCTGTAGAGGTGACAAAACAGGACGGAATGCTACATATGGAATTAGAACAGTCTATTGGGAGGTGCTTTTATCATTCGTGCGATCGCATTACCCAAGTTTTACTATCTAATTGTCAGTGGTATATGACAACTAATATTACCACTCTCATGCTGATTGTAGACTGCCCAGATATAGTATCCTACTGGCATATAGTCAGTAATATTCCTCAATTGGGTAATCGACTGGAAAGATTTACTACAGACGCAAAAATTCGAGTTTATCCGCCATTTGGCAAAGGAATGCCCTTTGAAATTGGCATTAATGAAATCTCGGCTTATCGAGACTGGTTGTAAGTCTTAAGTTATATTTTAATCACCAGATCCCCGACTTGTCAAAAAAGTCCGGGATCTATCTTGTTATAATACAATCAATACAAAAATATACCAGCCATGACTACTAACTTTATCAATAATAAAAAAGGACTTTTTGACCGTTGGGCAAATAGTTACGATTGGATATTTCCTTCTTTTATCTACCAAGCAATTCACCAAAGATTACTCACAAAAGTTGAATTATCACCTCATGCAAATATTCTAGATTTAGGTTGTGGAACAGGCAGATTATTAGATAGATTAGCAACTCATTTTCCAGAAATTACAGCTACAGGTTTAGATTTATCTCCGCAAATGTTACGGGTAGCTAGACAAAATAACCGTCACCGTCCCCGGTTAATTTATCTTGAAGGTAATGCTGAACATCTACCTTTTGCTGAGGGACAATTTGATGCGGTTTTTAATACTATTAGTTTTTTACATTATCCTCAACCAGAACAGGTTTTAAATGAGGTAGCAAGGGTACTTTCTCCCGGTGGTAAGTTTTATTTAGTAGATATAACTTTTAATAACTCATCACCATGTCCAATTACGCCCCATTCTCCTACAGGAATTGAGTTTTATAGCCAAAAACAAAGAGAAGAAATGGGTAATAAGGCTGGGTTAACTTGTATAGATCATTATTACTTATTAGGATTTGTACTATTAACTATTTTTGAAAGATAATCTGCGTAAGGTGCGTTAGCAATAGGATAACGCACCATTTTGATATATAGAAGTCATATTTGATTTTTGAAAAAAATTAGGTATTGTAGGGTGCGTCAGATATTACAAATCTGTTTATTAATAGAATTTATGGAGTCTGACGCACCCTACGTATCTTTTCATAAATCAAATATTATTCCTATATGGCAATTCCCTTCAAGTGAAGTACAAACAGTCCGAATGGAACGCAGATGATTTTGTACCTCATGAGACTAGGAAACGCTATAATATTTAAACAGAAATCAAATTTGATGAATTATTAACCTGTTGATATAACCAGTTATATAAACCTGCTAACCCTTCACCAGTATTAGCAGAAATTTGGAAAACTTGAATTTTTGGGTTTACCTGTTTAGCATATTCAATACATTTTTCTACATCGAACTGTAGATAAGGTAATAAATCAATCTTCGTGAGAATCATAATTTCACTATTGCGGAAAATATGAGGATATTTAATTGGTTTATCTTCCCCTTCCGTCACCGATAAAATTACAACCTTAGCCTGTTCTCCTAAGTCAAACAAAGCCGGACAAACCAAATTTCCGACATTTTCAATCATCACCACAGAATTTAAAGGTGGGTTAAGTTCCTGCAAACCTCTTTCTATCATTGATGCGTCTAAATGACAGCCTGTACCTGTGTTAATTTGCACGACTTTACAGCCTGTGGATTTAATTTTTTCAGCATCATTAGTAGTTTCTTGATCTCCTTCAATAACACTGATAGTTAATTTATCTTTTAAATCATTAATTGTCCGAGTTAATAAAGTAGTTTTTCCCGCACCAGGAGAACTCATTAAATTTAAAGCGAGAATATTTCGTCCTTTAAACCAACCTCTATTTTGTGCAGCTAATAAGTTATTTTTTCCTAAAATTTCTTGTTCTAAAGATATTGTTGTATTATGGATTTTCGCATGAATTTGGGGCGCTTCTTTTTGGTGATGAGTATGGGTAATTACAGTCCCATCTGCTAAAGTATGAGTATGATGATGTTCATGTTCCATATTTGTAATTGTCGTTTGATTAT
This sequence comes from Anabaena sp. PCC 7108, assembly GCF_000332135.1. Taxonomy (NCBI): domain Bacteria; kingdom Bacillati; phylum Cyanobacteriota; class Cyanophyceae; order Nostocales; family Nostocaceae; genus Anabaena; species Anabaena sp. PCC 7108. The sequence continues at coordinate 905,451 of NZ_KB235896.1, read as the reverse complement.
CATCGGAACAACCGCAAGTTACACACATAATTCCTCCACTTCAATTTCTTTAATTTTCAGTTCTTCACCAGTAATTATATCTAACTGTACGCTACCACATTCACAAATTCCAAAAGGTTTTTCTATACCAAAACTTTTCCCACATTGACGACATTTAGCCATTCCTGGTATTTCTAATATTTCTAATAAGGCACCTTCCACTATTGTATCTTTAGCGCAAATATCAAAACAAAATTTAATCGCATCTGGCATAATTGCTGATAATTGACCAATTTCTAATAATACTCTTTGGACTTTTTTACCTTGGGCGTTTTCCCTAACTATGGCGATGATGTTTTGGGTAATTCCTAGTTCGTGCATAATGTTTATGATTTTATTTCACGCAGAGACGCAGTGAACCAGCGCTGCAGGAGGGTTTCCCTCCGTAGGCGACTGGTGAACCCGAAGGGAGGCGCAAAGAGAGGAAAAATGAGGTATTTTTAACAAATTCGTGGTAATTGATCTCCTACTAGCATATCAATTATTCTTTCTGCACCGAAGGCGGTTTTTAAGAGGACTATTCCTGGTGGTGTGGGGATAATTTCACCAATGATAGATGCTTGTTTTCCTGTTGGGTGATTTTGCATTGCTGCTAAAATTAAATCGGCTTTTTCTGGTGGTGCAATTATGACTATTTTTCCTTCGTTGGCTAGATATAATGGTTCTAAACCGAGTATTTCGCATACTCCATTGACTTCTTCTCGAATGGGAATTGCATTTTCATTGATGCGTATTCCTACGTTTGCTGTGAGGGCAAATTCATTTAATACTGTGGCTAAACCTCCTCTGGTAGCGTCTCGCATGGCGTGAATTTGGGGGCAAACTTTGATAATTTCAGCGACTAATTCATGTAATGGTTGACAGTCACTTTCTATATCTGTTTCTAATGCTAATTCTCCTCTAGCAATTAATATTGCTGTGCCATGATTTCCTATTTCTCCGTTTATAATTACTACGTCTCCCGGTTGAATATTGCGGGGAGAAATATCAATATTTGGGGGAATTATGCCAATTCCCGCAGTGTTAATAAATAGTTTGTCAGCACAACCACGATTAACAACTTTTGTGTCTCCTGTGACTATTTGTACTCCAGCTTTTTGGGCTGCTTGCTGCATACTGGAAACTACACAGCGTAATGTTTCTACTGGTAAACCTTCTTCTAATATGACGCTACAGGTAAGATATAAAGGTTTTGCCCCACTCACAGCTAAATCGTTAATTGTGCCATTAACAGCTAGTTCTCCTATATCTGAACCTGGGAAAAATAAGGGATCTACTACATAGGAATCTGTGGTAAATGCTAATCTATTTCCATATTGGGAAAGGCTGGCTAAATCAAATGTTGCTTGATCTTCTAATTGGGAAAGAATGGGATTATCAAAGGTTTTTACAAAGACATCATCTATCAAATCACGCATGGCTTTACCACCGCTACCATGTGCGAGATTAATATGGGTATCGCGGATTTTTCCTTGACGACGACGAACTTGTTCTATTTTTTGAAAGAGGGAATTTTGATTTGAGTTAATTGTCATTTTTAAATTGTTTTATAAGTATATTTTTTGTGTTTTTTGACAGGCATATGCCTGTCGTTTTAAATTATTTACCAATTCTTCCTTTCATCTCTTTCATCTCTGTCTTTTCTGTCATCTCTATCTTCGCGCTTATTGCTGTTTTTGTCATAATGCAAAACGCCACCAACTGCCCAATCTTCTCGTTCAATTTCTTCAAAATGAATAATTATTGATTCAGATTTAGTATCTAAAATAGAAACTAAAGCATCAGTCATAGCTTTGACTAATTTCCGTTTTTTCTCTATGGAGTTATTTTTACTAATTCTGATGGTTACATAAGCCATGTAATTTTCCTCAAATTGTGCAATTTAGACTGATAGGGGTTCGGTCGATACACCTGATTTATCTCTTTTTGCCATAGTCGAAAGTCGCCCATATTTGTAATATGCTGCACAAGCACCTTCGGAAGAAACCATACAAGTTCCTATGGGTGTTTCTGGTGTGCAAGCTGTTCCAAATACTTTACATTGCCAAGGTTTTAAGACTCCTTTGAGAATTTCTCCACATTGACAAGCTTTATGATCTGCTACTGTTAAGTTAGGAATTGTAAATTTGGCTTCAGCATCAAATTGGGCATATTCTGGGCGGATTTTAAAACCAGAATTGGGGATTTCTCCTAAACCACGCCATGCAAATTTTTCGCGGACTGCAAAAACTTGATTCATAGCTTTTAATGCGTTTTGATTTCCGGCTGGTTCTACTAAGCGATTATATTGATTTTCTACTTGACAACGTTTTTCGACTATTTGTTTTAGCAACATCCAAATTGATTGGAATATGTCTAATGGTTCAAAGCCAGAAATAACTATTGGTTTATGATATTTCTGGGCAATAAATTCGTAGGGTTCTGTACCTATGACCATACTTACATGACCGGGACCGACAAAACCATCCAGTTTTAAATCTGGATTTTCTAATAATGCTTGCAGGGCGGGAATTACTAATACATGATTAGAAAACATACTAAAGTTGGTGATGTTTTCTGCTGCGGCTTGGAGTATGGTAAATGCTGTGCTGGGGGCGGTGGTTTCAAAGCCTAAACCGAAGAATACTATTTCTTTATTGGGGTTTTCTTTGGCTATTTTCAGGCTATCTAAGGGTGAGTAAACCATGCGAATATCTGCACCCTGGGCTTTGGCTTGTAAGAGGCTGGTTTTTGAACCGGGTACGCGCATTGCGTCGCCAAATGTGGTGAAGATTATGTTAGGATTTTGGCAAAGTGCGATCGCATCATCTATTCTCCCTTTAGGCATTACGCAAACTGGACAGCCTGGGCCGTGAATTAGTTCGATGTTATCGGGTAATATTTCTTCGATTCCGTATTTGAAAATTGAATGGGTATGTCCTCCGCATACTTCCATTATTTTGATGTGTTTGTCTATTTTTTGGCTGAGTTTTTCGATTTCTTTTTGTAATGCTTGGGCTTTTTCTGGGTTACGAAATTCGTCTACGTATTTCATATCAATTTTTAATAAACCGCGTTCGTGAAGCGTTCCGCAGGAAAGGCGCGAAGGACGCGAAGGAAGAAGGAAGAAGGAAGAGAATATTTAACTGGTAATTGTTGTTTGGGCTGCTGCTATTTCTTGCAATAGTTGTAATGTTTCTGCGGCTTCTTGTTCGTTAATTCGGTTCATTGCAAAACCAACGTGGACGAGTACCCAGTCTCCTATACAAGTTTCGGGTGGGTGTTGTTCGTCAACTATACAAGCTATGTTTACTTGGCGTTTTACTCCTCCAATATTAACTATGGCTAGTTTATGTTCTATGTTGGTTATTTCTGTTATTTGTCCGGGTATTCCTAAGCACATTTTATTTTTCCTTTTTTTTAAGGTTTACGAACCACAGAGGGCGCGGAGATTTTTATGTTATGTTTTTAAGTAATTAGCAGCAGCAATTACAGCTTGTCCTAGTGATAAACCGCCATCGTTTGCAGGTACTATACTATGAGTGAGAACGTTTATTTCTAATTTTTCTAATTGCATTTTTACCTGTTGTAATAAAATTCGATTCTGAAATACTCCTCCTGTTAGTGCTACTTGATGAAATTCATGTTCTTGTTGAAGTTTTTTAACTGTTTGAACTATGGTTATGGCTAAACTTTGATGAAATCTTGCTGCTATTTCTGATCGTGAGATATGCTGTTTAATATCATTGAGTATTTTTTGCCATGTGGAAGATGTATCTATATAATAAATATTATCTAATTTTTCAAGTTTGAAGGAATAATTTACAGTTTCTTTATCATTGTTTAAAATATTTGTATCAGCTATTGCTTCCATTTCTATGGCTGCTTGTCCTTCATAGCTGCATTTTTCTGGACAAATACCTATTGCGGCTGCTACTGCATCAAATAATCTCCCTACTGATGATGTTAAGGGTGAATTAATACCTTTTTCTATGATTTGGTTGAGTAATTTGGGATTTTTATTTTCTAAAAGTTTGATTATTTCTAATTCACTGTATTTTTGTTTGATTTCTTCCCATGTAAAAGCATTAATTAATTGAGAGTATGTATTTCTCCACGGTTGATTAATTGCTTGTTGTCCTCCTATCATGGGCATGGGTTTAAATGTCGCTAATCGTTGAAAATCATGATAATCTGCTAATAAAAATTCTCCGCCCCATAGTTGACCATCTTCACTATAACCTAATCCATCAAATGCTATTCCTAAAACTGGTTTTGAGTTTAAGGGAATTTGATTTTCTGCCATGCAAGCTGCTATATGGGCATGATGATGTTGGATTTGATCAAGTGGAATTTGATTAGCTGTTCCTAGTTCTTTACCAAGTTTAGATGATAGATATTCTGGATGTTTATCAATAGCAATAATTTCGGGTTTATGTGCAAATAAGTTTAGATATAAATTCAATGTTTCTTGATAAGCGTTAAAAGCAGCAGCATTTTCTAAATCGCCTAAATGTTGTGATAAAATTGCCTGACCTTCTCTTAATAAGCAAAAGGTATTTTTTAACTCGCTACCCATTGCTAAAATTGGCGGTATTTTTTCAAATCCTGGTGGTAAAATAATGGATTCAGGTGCATATCCCCTAGCACGTCTCAGGGTTTGTATTTTATTATCAATAACTCTGACAACAGAATCATCTACTCGGTTGACAATATCTCGATTATGTAAAAGAAAATAATCGGCTATTTTTGATAATTTATCTTTTGCATCTTCATTATTTATACATTGTGGTTCATCAGAAATATTCCCGCTAGTTAAAACTATCGGGTTGTTCATACGTCTGAGAATTAAATGATGTAAGGGGGTATAAGGAAGCATGAAACCCAGAGTATTTTGTCCTGGTGCTATAGAAGATGGTAATTGTTTATCAGTTTTTAGTTTTAATAAAACAATTGGTGCAGCCGGACTTGTTAATAATTGTTTTTCTAAATCATTAATATAGCAATATTCAGAAATAATATTAATATCTCTTGCCATTAAAGCGAAAGGTTTATGATAACGTTGTTTGCGGCTTCTCAGTTTTATAACTGCATTTTCTAAAGTTGCATCACAAGCTAAATGAAACCCACCCAAACCCTTAATAGCGACAATTTCACCTTTTTGTAATAAAGTACAAACAGCATCCACATCATCTAACATTGAGAACATATCAGAAATGACAGGTTTACCGTCAGCCCTTTCCAACCATGCATGAGGACCACATAGATAACAAGCGACAGGTTGGGCATGAAAACGACGATTTTCTACATTTTTATATTCCTTTTCACATTCTCCACACATCGGAAAATTCACCATGCTGGTGTTATTTCTATCGTAGGGAATAGCGCCAATAATGCTCAAACGTGGTCCACAATGAGTACAATTAGTAAAAGGATAACGAAAATAACGACTAAAAGGATCAAAAATCTCCTTTTGACATTGGGGACAAGTTGCAGCGTCAGGAGAAATTTCTGTTTTCACCACACTATTAACACTAGAAGAAATCACAAAGTCATTAAAATCAAATTCCCCCAAATATGGACTCCTCTTCACCTCATTAATTCTTGCCAAAGGAGGACATTCCTGATATAATTTATTTATAAATTTTGTTATTTCTTCCTCACTACCAGAAACACGAATTAAAACACCTTCACCATCATTACAAACATCACCCTTTAACCCAAAAACTTTCGCCAAACGATACACAATAGGACGAAAACCCACACCTTGCACAGTCCCACAAACCCGAATTTCCTCAATCGGCATTTTTCTTCCTCTGCGCCTCTGCGTGAGATAATCAAAACTTCCAAATCAAAACGCGATTATTCCCAGAATCAGCAATTACCGCAATCTCACCACAAACTTTAATTCCATAACACCAATTTAAACTTTGTCTTGTTGGTAGTCCAAAATTCCGATTTTCGCTTTTCTTGGTAAAGTTATCTTGTCCAACCAAACCATCAGCAACTGCACCCTGTAATAATAAAAGAGATTCTCGTTTCTTCCATCCTAGCAAACGAGAATTAGCTGTATCTGCAACTATTAACCAATCTCCTGCAATATCTACTCCATAAGGCATACTTAAACTACTTGCATTAGGAAAATAAACCCCTTGATTTAATTCCACCAAATTAAAGTTTTTTTGCCCTAAAACCACGTCACAAGGGGTATTATTTTCTGTTGGTATTCCTTTCCAAATCATTACCCGGTTATTACCTGCATCAGTAACCACTAAATTATCTTCCCAAAGGGTGATATCATGACACCAACGCATACTGGAAGCAGTGGGAGAACCACCACCATTTTCATTGCGTGATATCATGTTCGGTTGTCCCAAAACTATATCCGCAGGTTGTCCATTTTCGGTGGGAAATTGATTCCAAATCAATAAACGACGATTTCCAGTATCGGCTACAAATAACTTACCTTGATGATAGAAAATACCGTAAGGCCAATGTAGGGTATTTGCCGCAGGTTCTCGATTTCCTCGATTTGGTTCATTATCAATAAAATTAATTTGTCCTAATACTAAATCTGCGGGAACATTACTATCTTCTGGAACATTATACCAGATTAAAATGCGATGATTCCAAGCATCGGCAACGGCTAAACCTGTACCACATTTACAAATACCTGTAGGAACACTAAATGTAGATTTTCCTGGTGTACCTTTGGCGTTTTGTCCTTCAGAATAAAAGTCAGGTTGTCCTATTACCCAGTCAGCAGGTTGATGATCTTTTGTGGGTAAATTTCGCCAACCTAATAAACGATGATGTCCTGTATCTGCTACCCATAATATTCCTGTTTCTGATAATAAACAAGCTGCACGGGGACCGAACATTGTTGAAGGGGTAGGTGCAATAGGTATGGCTATTTGTTCAGGTGTGGTGTTGTTTCCTAATATTACTTCTGCACCATGAGGGGAAAGGGGTGTTGGGTTTGGTATTTTGGGTATTAAGGTCATTATTTATCTCAGGCATAGGTACAGAGAGAAGATAGAATTTTTGGGGGTTTATTTATTTAAGGATATTTGGGGATGGAAAGATGTAGTTTTAATGGCAATTTGATTTGCTATTACTGCTTGTGCCATAAAAACCTATTTTGGGTTTATCCCATATTAGGTTTTAAGATTAAAGTCGATATGCGATCGCTCATGAAAACCCATCTCCAGCTAAAGTGTCTAAATCCGTTTATACAGAGGAATACCATCGGTTTCGTAAAATGCTGATTGCAGCCCGCAAAGCTGCAAATCTCACTCAAGCCGAGTTGTCAACTAAGTTACAACATCCACAATCCTATGTATCAAAATATGAACGGGGAGAACGTCGTTTAGACTTAATTGAATTTTTAGAAGTTGCTGAAGCTTTGGAGATAGATCCGATTGATTTTATACAAACCCTAATAGAATCTCAAAAGGAGAAATAACTATTCTTATTAAGTACACCGATTTTAATGCGGCAGATACTATCATTGATAGTCAATACAATCAGGAATGGCAGTCGCTTAATGCTATTCTCACTCAAATGCCATTACATATTAAAGCTTCCGATCAAGCAGGAATTCAAGGTAATCCAATATTTGATCCAGTAGGCACAAATGAGTACATTAAAGCAGCTTTAATTCAATCTGGTTGGCAATCTAATATACCTATTCCTATACCCTATAGGTTTTTGGGCAAAGAAGTAGATTTTTGTAAATCTGGTATTATTATTGAGATTCAGTTTTCCAACTATCCCTTTTTATTAAATAATACATTACGCTCAGAATTATTTTTTAAAGCCAAAACAGAATTTGCTGGACACCCAACAAATATACTGATTTTGGTTACAAAAGCACTGATGTTTCCAGCTTCTAATAGTACCCTTTATTATGAGCAAGCTGTTAATCAGTTGACGGCTTTAGTTATAAACAAAGTGTTTGATATACCAATCAGACTAATAGGTTTATTTGAACAAAAAAATACAACAGTACCTGTAATTTGGAGTCAATATTTATCTGAAAGATACTCCAGAACAGTAAATAATAGAATTACTCGACAATGCGAGATAATTGCTGGACTTTCTTCTCGTAGTCGTTGTCAGCTTCGCTTGCTGTGAGATTAAATATTTAGCCCCACAATTTCAGTTCAATTTGTTCAACTTTTTGATCTGGTAATTGTGCCTTTTTTCCGTTTCCATTCAGTTTTGGATCTATGGGAATTTTTTCATTACGTAGATTAGCAGCAAAAGCAGCTTCTTCATAGATTAATCTCTCTTCCATTGTCTGTAAGTGATACTCTTCAGGATAAATTTTAGCTTGGGTGCGTTCTGAAGCTTTATTTCCTATTTGCACATCAAATCTAAATTTTTCAATAGGTTGACCAGTTTTTTCTACATAATCACGCAATGTTTTTAAATTTGGAAAATAACCATTTTCATCAGGTTCTCCATTTAAGCGACGTAAGGCAATTTGATGATATTTTTGTTCTATCTCTGAGCCAATAAAATATCGTTCATAATCTTTAGCAACAACAGCTACAGTACCAGAACCCATATAAGGATCTAAAACTATATCACCTTTTTCAGTTGTAGATAAAATTATTCTAGCTATTAAATCTTCTGGAAATTGACAGGGATGTATGGTTTGTTCCTCATGGTTATGTTTAACATTACGAAATAGCCAGATATCACCAGGATTTTTACCATCTGGATTACAAGAAAGTTCACCTTTACGACTTCCACGAAAATGTTTTTTATTTTGATATTTTTGTGGAACTCTAATGGCATCTAAATTAAAATTATAGGTATCAGATTTAGTAAACCAGAGAATAGTTTCATGTCTACAAGAAAATTTTTTTTGAGCATGAAGCCCATGCTGTCTAGCCCATATAATTCGATTACGGGGAATTAAACCACAAGATTCAAGAATGGGAAAAAAGCGAATATCTAGAGGGATAAGCATCCCTTTCTCAGAAAAAGCGCCTACTTGCCAAAATAGTGAGCCTGTATTTTTGAGAACTCGACTACATTCACGCAGTATGGCTGTTTGTTCTTCTAAATAAATCTCAATAGCCTGTCTTGACTCATATTCCTTACCTAGATTATATGGTGGTGAGGATATAACTAAGTCGATACATTCATCTGGTAGATTATTAAGCATAAGCAAGCAATCATCCCAGAGAATCTGATTTAAAGGTAGACTATCTCTGTTAGTCTTCACTGATACACCTACTCTGAAATTAAGTTTTGACTGATCACAGTATAACCCATTTTGGGTTATTTGTCCAAGATCACCCAAAGTGTATTGTAATTTTTTACTTTGCCTGTTTCCCAAAAAGCTTTAAAGGATGTTTTTCAATTTACGTGTGCTTTCAGAATGCTGTACCCGGATTTCTCATTGCTAGGTTCAGATAAAACATATGAATGTATTTAATGCATATATAGGAATCCGGTTTGGTTTCTGATAGCTTGCGTGGCGTAGCCATATTTACTCGTAGAGGTAGGGAACAGGGAAGAGAGAAGAATGAATCAAGGTATACGAGTTTTGTAAGCGCAAAGCGCAGGCTGCGCCAACAAAAATAAAATAGGAGTCCTATAAAAGCAGATAGTTATCTCAGTTCATCTGTGTTTATTTTTGCACTTTCACATAAACATTATCACCCTTAACTTTTACCTCATAGGATTGTAGAGAAACATCAGGTATTGTTAAACATTCACCTGTATTTAAATTATATTGAAACTGATGTGATGCACAAGTAATAATGCCATTTTCAATCTTACCTTTATCTAACGGAAAACCCAAATGAGAACAACTATTTTGATAACAACTAATGTTATCACCTTGTCTATACATAATTACATCATTATTGGCAACTCTAACTGCTAAAATGTGATTTTCAATTATGTCATTTAATGTTGTTGCTTTCACCCAATAGGAATCTGTAGGGAGAGAATTAGCAAGAGGATGAGAATTACCCTTAACCGCAACTACTCTTGTAATTTCTGGACAATGTTTTTTAATAGTCTGTTCTATTCCTTGGGTTAAAGTTAAGGTGGAAGTGGCACAATTACTACAACTGCCAATTAATTTAACTTCAACTATATCTGGTAATTTAATAGCTACTAATTCTACATCTCCCTGATGATTTTGTAAACTGGGACGAACTTCGGCTAATGCTGTTTGGATACGTTCTGATAATGGAGGTTTAACTAAGTTATGATATAACAAAACTGCATAAACAATTTCATCATTTACAGCTTGATTTAAAGCTGATAAATTTTCTTGTTTAAGACTTTTAATTAAATTAGTTAATGCGGCTTTATGTAAAGATTCAATCGCCCGTTGTAAACCTACGGCTACACACCTTTGACTTTCATCCCATTCAGAAATAATCGCTTCAAATCTGTTAATATCTGTAATCAATTCTTCAAGTTGAGTCATTATTAATCTGCGGTTATCTGCGCTTAATTAATCATAAACATTAAAACTCAACCCCACAGATAAATCTGTAGGGATTGATAACTTTTAATTTGATATTTATGCAAACTCATTTCATTCTAAAGTCTTGTAGCAGAAAAGGCATCATGACACCAGTTACTAAACTCGCTACAGTGATGGGAATACAAAGAGGGATAGCTGCCTGTGCTAATAATACTATTATTAGTGTACCAACACCACTAGCAATAGTGGTTTGACGGAGAAAATAGATAGGATCTCGTAATAGTTTACCTTTGAGAAGTAACTTGAAAGAAAACCAGCTTAGTTCTAACATATATCCTCCTAGTAGTTAGATAAGAAATTCATCATTAATAAGCCGAGAATCAGGGCAGGAATTATTCCCGCAGGTGCGAATAAACTACCAATAGTTGCAGCGAATTTATAGCCTAAGTCTTTACCTGCAAGTATCATGCCGCCAATTGCACCACCAATCATGGATAAAATCACAGCAATGATTAACCAAGTAAATGCTGTCGTGAAATTTAATTCTGTATTCAAACTATACAGAAATTCTTTAAATGCTGGGTTATTGAGAAAATCAAACATGGAATTCTCCGATTGAGGGTTTAATGCAACATAACTGCTTGCATTTCTGCTGCTATATCTTGTAGTGCTTTGGCTACTACTTCTGCTTGTTCTAGTTGTTGATTTTCGGTAAATATTTGCCAAGCTTCTTGATAGTAGGATTTGGCTGTTAAGAGATTTTGCTGATTACCTAATTCGGGTTTTTCTGGGTTGTCGGGTAAGTTAAATAGGGCGTTGGCTTTGTTAGAAATTGTGTTAGCATATTCTAAGGGTGTATCTTGAGAATTTCGCACTTTTAAGGCTTCGTTGTAGGCAGAAATAGCGCGTAAGTTATTCTCTACAGGATGGGAACTGATTAAATATTGCAAAGCGTTACCTAAGTTATTTTGCAACATCGCATATTCCCTCGGATGGTCAATGAGGTTAATATGTTTGAGTGCTACTTCAAAAGACTGCACTGCTAACCCTTGACGTAAATATTCCCGTTCTGATGCCATGGGCATAGAAAGATATGCGATCGCTATATTGTTAGATAAAATCGCATATTCCTGTGGGTAATCTTCCCAGGTAAACACCCGCAAAGCCTGATGATAAGCTTGAATGCTGTCAGTTATCCGCGCTAAATTGTCGGGAACTAGGGATTGCAAAACTAACCCCAAATTCATCTGTGCTTCTGCTACTTCCTCTGGTGTCGCAAATTGTTGTAATATTGGTAAGGCTTCTTCATAACCTTCCTTTGCTTGTAGCAACAGTTGAGAATCTGCATCAGGAATCATTTGCAGAGTACCTGCTATTCCCACCTTAGTCCGTGCTTTTAACAAAGGATAGTTGTCACTGCACATTTCATAGGCACGATAAAACAACCCTACCGCATTTCGCAAGTCTTGGGCAGTTTTCGGCTTTTTCTGAAAGCCTTGCGCCATTTCTATCAGCATTTGGATTTTTTCCTCTGCTGTTGCTGACTCCGAAGCAATAGCTGCGATCGCTGCTTTGACTGCTGAATCTGTAATACTAGGGGTCATAATTGGCGTACTCTAGCCGGTTGGGGAATTAAGTCTGTACCCACACACAACAAATGTGGGGCTATAAACTAAGCCGATTTACGCAAGTTTCGAGTCTTTTCCAGAGATTCCCCAATCTCAAACTTTTTTATCTCTCCTCAGAGGAAGATAAAACACGAGAAGCCAAAATTTCAATTAACAGGTATTTTTGCCCGCAATCCTATGACCACTCCTTTGATTGCCTAAGTCAATTCTTTTCACTATAAAACAGTTGGTTGAGAAAATCCTAGCGGGAAATTACCAATATTAATAGCAATTAAAAGTCTGTGAGAAATTCATGATACTCCCTTTCCAGTGTAAGATTACTTATCTTCTTCCTTCTTTCTTCGCGTCCTTTGCTTCGCAACGCTACCGCGAACGCGTCTTCGCGGTTCATTTAAACCGTATTCTTCTAGTGGGAAGGAGTAGGACAGGCGAGATGCCTGCCCAAATAAATCACTAAGGAACAATCAAAACTGGACAAGGGGAAAGGTTAATGACGCGACTGGTGACGCTATCAGTTGCGCCTTCATCCGTTAAGCCTAACCCCCGACAGCCCATAATAATTAAACTGGCCTCGATTTCATCAGCAACATCACAGATAGTAAAGGCTGGTTTACCTTGTCTTTCCAACACTTCGGCTGTAATTCCTTGCTGAGAAAATAAGGCTTGGGCATTTTCTAACAGTTTAGCAACCGCCTCTGGAGACACCATAGGATCAGGATTAGGGGTATCTGAGGTTGGTTCTTCCACGACTGACAGGAGTACTAAGCGACTACTGTACTTCTGTACTACGTTGGCAACTACATCCGCAGCTTCCCGCGCAGCCCGACTTTGATCAATTGGAAACAGAACTGTCTTAAACATAAATCACTGGGACACCCCGTACTCCGGTAAAATCTTCATAGTTATACTTTCAAAACAATAACAAAAAGGCAATCAGGAGGGTTTAGTTGTGTCCAAAAAAAGTTTAGCAAGTTTATCTGCGGCTGATATTTCTGGTAAACGCGCCTTGGTGCGGGTTGATTTTAACGTTCCTGTAGATGATCAAGGTAACATTACCGACGATACTCGCATTCGCGCTGCGCTGCCAACCATCAAGGATTTGACCGAAAAGGGCGCTAAGGTGATTTTAACCAGCCATTTTGGTCGTCCCAAGGGTGTAACTGAAAAATTGCGTCTAACGCCTGTTGCTAAACGCCTCTCTGAGTTGTTGGGACAAGAAGTTGTCAAAACTGATGATTGTATCGGTGATGATGTTGCGGCTAAGGTTGCGGCTTTGCAAAATGGCCAAGTGCTGTTACTAGAAAATGTCCGCTTTTACCCAGAAGAAGAGAAAAACGATCCTGAATTTGCGAAGAAGTTGGCAGCTAATGCTGATTTTTATGTAAATGATGCCTTTGGTACTGCACACCGCGCCCATGCTTCTACTGAAGGTGTAACCAAGTTTCTCAGTCCTTCTGTGGCTGGATATTTGGTGGAGAAGGAATTGGAATATCTGCAAAATGCGATCGAAAATCCCCAACGTCCTTTGGCAGCAATTATTGGCGGTTCCAAGGTTTCCAGCAAAATCGGCGTAATTGAAACTTTGTTGGAAAAGTGCGACAAACTGATCATTGGTGGTGGGATGATTTTCACCTTCTACAAAGCCCGTGGTTTGAGTGTTGGTAAGTCTTTGGTGGAAGAAGATAAGCTGGAATTAGCGAAGTCTTTGGAAGCTAAGGCCAAAGAACGCGGTGTGGCTTTGTTGCTACCTACAGATATCGTCTCCGCAGATAAGTTTGCGCCTGATGCTAATGCTACTACTGTCAGCATTGAAGATATCCCTGCCGATGGTATGGGTTTAGATATTGGTCCCGATTCTATCAAGGTTTTCCAAGCGGCTTTGGCTGATTGTAAGACTGTGATTTGGAACGGTCCAATGGGTGTATTTGAGTTTGATAAGTTTGCTGCGGGTACGGAAGCGATCGCACATACTCTAGCAGAAATCGGCAAAACCGGCACAACTACCATTATCGGTGGTGGTGACTCTGTAGCCGCTGTGGAAAAGGTCGGTTTGGCTGATCAAATGAGCCACATTTCTACCGGTGGTGGTGCTAGTTTAGAGTTGCTAGAAGGTAAGGTTTTACCTGGTATTGCAGCTTTAGATGAAGCGTAAGCTGTTAAATTCCGCTAACTAATGACAATTTGAGTAGTATTTAGATCCCCGATTTCTTGGAGAAGTCGGGGATCTGGATATTTAGTTGATAGTATTATCAGCGCTATGCTAGAAATAGCAAACTTCAAGGAGAGAGCAAATCATGGAAGAATTACTAGAACTCAGAGAATTAGTCGTTTCTGGCAACCTAGAAGCGGCTTTATCTTTAATTGACGAATTAGAAGAAATGAGCAAAGAAGATAAAATCAATAAAATTTATAGCTATTGTGTAGTGCTTTTAGTCCATTTAATTAAACAACAGGCAGAAAAAAGGACAACTCATTCTTGGGATGTTTCCCTTCGCAATGCTATTGACGCAATTGATCGGATCAACAAGCGCCGAAAAGCTGGAGGATATTACCTGAACAAACAAGAAATAGAGGAAATTTTAGCAGAAGCGTATAATCGAGCTTTAGATAATGCTTCTTTAGAAGCTTTTGGCGGAATTTATGATGAATTAACGTTAAAAAATATGGTAGATCAAGAATTAATTATCAAACAGGCATTAAATTTTATTTTTAATTAAATCAATTGCGATACCAATTAATGCAAATAGATTATTTGTTGAGGTGAGTAATAGGATATGTTGCTTTATGGCATTGGAAATTTTTCATGTCCAATACCTAGCCCAAACTTATGATTTCTCCTTTCCCATGCGTAAGTACTAATATATTGATTTATCAATAAATCAATGAACAAATTTAATTTTATGTCCCTTAAGAATAAAATCTCTTTTGTTTTTAACAAAACAGCCCTTTTATCTTTGATTTGTTTGCCTGTAATTCATTTTTTATTAACTAAACTTATTGTTAGTATTTCCTTTGATAATGGTAGCACAGTTCTTTGGCCATCATCAGGAATTTATATGGCAGGAATGTTCCTTTTTGATTTTTCATTCTTACCAGCTATTTTCTTAAGTGAAATAATTGTTAATACGTGGCTTTATCACAATTATAATCATGGTAAATTAATTGCTCTTGTTATTTCTTTGACTGATACTTTAGATCCGGTAATCATATACTTATTAGTTAATAAGTTTATTCCTAATCGTAATTTTCTAGAAAAAACTCAAGACATCTTTAAATTTATAGGAATTGTGTTGAGTGAATGTTTTATTACTTCTAATATTGCTGCAGGATTCTTATATATTACTAAAGCTACTTCTTGGGATGCTTATGCTCTCATTTGGTGGGGATGGTGGATTAGCATCTCTTTAGCAATTTTAGTTATTAGTCCTACCTTATTAATATGGATTAAACCCTTTAAACACCAACAAAAACTTCCTTCATCAGGGAAAATAGAATTATTTTTAATAATAGTTATAGTGGGGATAATTAGTAAAATTTCTTTTGGGTTGGGTTATCCTTTAGAATATACATTCTTACCTATTTTAATCTGGTGTGCTTTTCGTTTTCGGTTACAAGAAACCACATTAATTACACTTTTAATTAATTCTCTTGCTGTATGGGGAGTAGTTAGCGGTACAGGATCGTTCCATCGTCCATCAACGATAGCATCTATGGTTTTATTACAATCTTTTATTGGGGTATTTGCCCTCACTTCTTTAGTTTTATCCGCAGCCGTTCGAGAAAAGTGGTGGGCAGAATTTCGTCTCAAACAAGCTAATGAAACTTTAGAAGAAAAAGTAGAAGAAAGGACTTTAGAGTTACAAGATACCCTCCAAGAATTGAAGTTAAACCAGTCACAAGTTATTCAAAGTGAAAAAATGTCCAGTTTAGGTCAATTAGTAGCAGGAGTTGCCCATGAAATTAATAATCCAGTTAACTTTATTCATGGCAATATTGCCCATTTGAAGCAGTATTCTGAAGATTTATTAAAACTAGTTAGTTTATATCAAGAAAATCATAGTAATAATAATCCAAAAATTCAAAAGTTAGAAAAAGAGATTGACTTAGAATTTTTACTAGCAGATATGCCCAAAATTATTAATTCTATGGAGATAGGAACTAGACGTATTCGTGATATTGTTCTATCTTTGCGTAATTTTTCCCGCCTTGATGAAGCGGAATTTAAACAAGTTGATCTACATGATGGGATTGAAAGCACTTTATTAATTTTACAACATCGTCTGAAAGCTAAATCTGAACAGCCAGAAATTGAGATTATTCGAGATTATGGTAATTTACCCGAAGTAGAATGTTATGCTGGGCAATTAAATCAAGTTTTTATGAATATTATAGCTAATGCAATTGATGCTCTTGAAGAAAGCAATATTAATCTAACTTTTCAAGAGATTAAGGCAAATCCCAATCAGATTACAATTAGGACTAAGGTTATAGATAAGCAATGGGTAGAAATCAGGATATATGATAATGGAATAGGAATGTCAGAAGATGTAAAAAATCGCATCTTCGACCCATTTTTTACTACCAAACCCATAGGTAAAGGAACAGGAATAGGAATGGCTATTAGCTATCAAATTATTACTGAAAAACATCATGGTAAATTAGAGTGTTCCTCTAATATTGGCAGGGGAACTGAATTTATCATCCAAATTCCGAGTAAACAATAATATATTTTCCAGTACATAGACTATGTAGAGACACAGGATTTCTATGTCCCTACGACTATATTTAAAACATCACCAAGCCGAATTTAAACAGCAGGCTTTTCATATAAACGTAAAAGACTACCATTCACCATAGATGCAGCATCAGAAGCAAGCCAAGCGGTAAACTCACCAATATCCTCAGTTGTAATCCAACTAGGTTGACTTTGTTCTTGGCTAACACGAGTTGCTACCCAACTATGGATAATAACTTCATTAATTCGCACACCACTATTCTTATTTTCCGCCATCAATATCTGAGCCAGCATCAGTTGTCCAGCGGCTGGAATGCTGACTAAACTAACATTAGGAACGGCATTTTCTGCTGCTGCTCCTCCTATGAGTGTGTAACTAGCGCCTTTTTGTTCTTTCAAAAGAGGCAGAAAAGTCCGAGCAGTGATAAAATGACTGGTTAAATTGCTATTCAGATATTGTTGCCATTCAGCGATTGATACCTCTGTTATCGGCTTGTTTCCAAACCACCAACCTCCAAGGGAAGCAACCACAGCGTCAAGTTTACCAAACTGCTTGAGTATTTGGTCACGAATGCGTTCTGCATCTTCAATTTGGCTAATTTCTCCGACAATGGGAATAAATTGATCGCTTGTGGCAATATCACCTAGATATGTGCGTAGTTCCTCTAGTTTTTCGGGTTTACGAGATGGAACTGCAACGATCGCACCAGCTTTGAGAAATGACCGCACAATGCCTTCACCTACATTACCTGCACCACCGGGGATAAATACAACTTTACCTGCTAATTTGCTCATAATTACATTCCTTTTGTTTTTCCAAACAGATATTTAAGCAGCCAAAATTCCACCATCTACTGCCAGAGTATGACCATTGATAAAATCAGCAGCATCTGAACAAAGCCAGAGGACAGCATTAGCAATGTCATTAGGCTGTCCTAAACGTCCTGCTGGCACAAAACTTTCAAAAGCTTTAGAATTGCCGCCTGTAGCCTGATTTAGCATCTCAGTTTCAATAGGGCCAGGAGCGATCGCATTAATCCGAATTTTTTGGGCTGCATATTCTAACGCTGCTGATTTTGTCAGCATTACCACAGCAGCTTTTGAGGTGTCGTACAGGGAAAGTCCAGGTGCTAATGGACGGAAACCGTTAATAGATGAAGTGTTAACAATCGTTCCCCCCTTCCCTTGAGTTAACATCTGGGCAATTTCGTATTTCAAACAGAGAAAAACACCCTTAACATTAACTCCAAAAAGTCGGTCATAAGCTTGCTCTGATTGGTCTGCTAACAAAGCATTTTCCCCCAGCAGTCCCGCATTATTAAAGGCGATATCAAGGCTACCAAAGGTATTTACTGTGGCGGTAATGAGTGCTTTGACATCTGCCTCTTGAGCTACATCGGCTTTCACAAATAAACCGTCGCTACCAGCTTCACGAATAAGACGGATAGTTTCATTACCTTCTTCTTCACGCCTTCCAGCCACCACAACCTTAGCCCCTGCACGAGCAAATGCGATCGCTGTTGTGCGTCCAATTCCAGAAGTTCCACCCGTAACTAGCGCAACTTTGTTTGCTAATGAGTTCATTCTCTTTACTCCAGTTCCAGCACTACAGTAGTCTGATTGAATGGAATCTTTTTGACAAGTAGGCACTTTATGGTTCCCAAGGAACAGCGTCCAATTCTCCTGAGTCAAGACTGCCCTGTACGACAAATGCTTGATATAGTGGGAGATAAATGGACACCGCTAATTTTGTGTATCCTGCGTTCTGGAACTATACGATATAGTGAGTTTCAACGCCAGATTCCGGGAATATCCAAAAAGATGCTGACGCAAACTCTCAGACAGTTAGAATCAGACGGAATTGTTGAACGTACTGTTTATCCAGTCGTACCGCCAAAAGTAGAATATAAACTTACGCCCTTTGGTGAAAAATTAATTGAACCCATCGCCGTGTTAGCAGATTGGGCTTGGCAACATCAAGAGGAATTAAATCTTATTTATAGACGTAACCGGATGTAATTACAGCAGAAGTCAGGAGTCAGGAGTCAGGAGTCAGGAGTCAGGAGTCAGGAGTAAAACCCTCTTGTAGTGAGAGTTTTATTATCAATTGATGTCCTAACCACCCTGTCCACGGCTATAATTACGAATTACGAATTACGAATTACGAATTACGAATTACGAATTACGAATTACGAATTACGAATTACGAATTACGAATTACGAATTACGAATTACGAATTACGAATTACGAATTACGAATTACGAATTACGAATTACGAATTACGAATTACGAATTATGGTGTCAGTGTTTCTGTAGGTGTAGGTGTTGGTGTCGGTTCTTCTGTGGGTGTTTCCGTTGGTGTTTCTGTGGGTTCTGGTTCTGGGGGATTTTCTGCTCTGACAGTCAGTTGATACTCTAGGGGTTCTGAGGCTGTGGAAACAACGACAAATTCATAAAATCCTTTTTCTGGTAATGTCTTGGATACAGTCCGCTGTTGGGAATCTTCTAAAAATACGATTTTCCCAGAGGGAGAATAAATTGATAGTAAAACTTTTGAACTTGCTTCTAGATTAACTTCCATAATTTGATCTTTAGCAAGTCCCGCAATGAAAACTTTACCTCTTCCTGGTTGGAGAGTTCCGCTAACTGTTTTACTTGTACCACCTTCAGGAAATACTATTCTTTGAAATGCGCTGTTGGCAAGAATAGCGTTAAGTTGATCATTTACAAATCCGTACCAAACTTGCCCAATGGGTTGTTTGAGAAAATCTTTACCGCGCTGTTCAGGAAATTCACTTAAAAAAGCCGCATCACCTAAATCATATAAAGAACGACTACCAACGTTGATTTTGTTAACTTCCACCTTCCAGCGATCGCGTTCTGCTGCTGTGTAAGTTCCCAGTTGACGACGGGAGTTAAAACTGATTGCTGACAGCTTTTCTAGGACTTGAGCGGCGGTTTTATCCCATTCTGCCCTTAAACTTTCATCTTCTGGATTATTGCTGAGGGTACGTCCTTTTAAACTGGGGTTTTTATCCCAAAATACTTGATTAACTAAACTAATATAGAAGTTAAAATCTATACTTAATTGTTGACGGCGAGCGCTCAATCTTTCTTTGCGTTGTTTTTCCTCTGGTGAATAATTTACTTCCGGTTCAGGTGACTCAGTTTCAGTCGGGGTAGGACTAGATGTAATTGTCGCACTACTTCCTCCTATATCCTGTGTACGGTTATGGAATCCCCACCAAAGTATACCTGCGCTGGCAAATACAGCTAAGGTAACAATAAAGACGTTGGTTGCTGTCCAAATACTTGGGGTTGGCGGAGTGGGACTCAGCACAGGTTGGGGTGCTGGGATTTTGGGGGGAGAAACTGCGACAGTTGCAGATATGGGGGGTTGTGTGGGAGTAGGTGGTTGTGTAGCGGGATAATTAACTGGTGGTGGGTTAAGGGCTTGAATAACTTGACGGGCTGATTGATAGCGATCGCTCACATTTGTCGATAACATTTTATCTATTATCTGTCCCAATGCCGGACTAACACTCACTTCCCGCCGCCATTGCCAACTAAAATTATAAGTATCAATTAACTCTTGGGGTTGTTTACCTGTCAGTAAAACTAACACTGTCACTGCTAACGCATATAAGTCACTGTGAGGAGACACCACACCGGTTTGCATTTGTTCTGGGGGTGCAAATCCGATTTTTCCCAATAGCGTTGCAGGTGTGGGAGATGCCATTGTTTCGGTTTGGTAATATTGAGAAGCGACGGTTGCGGCAACTTGTTTAACACCACCAAAATCAATTAATACTGGTAATTGATCAGCATTCCTCAGCATTAAGTTATCAGGGGAAATATCGCGGTGAATCACACCGACCGAGTGAATATATGCCAATACTGGTAAAATTTGCTGTAATAGCTGACGGACTTCTATTTCTGTAAATCTTAAACCCTGTTGTTTACGGCTATCTAATAAAGAATTATAAGTTTCCCCGTCTACATGATCTTGTACCAAAAATAAGTATTCTTTCCCTTGTAAATTGATCTGTAATAGTTCTCTAAATTTGGGAATTTGGGGATGTTGCAATTTATAAAGAACACTTGCTTCCCTCTGAAATAGTTCTTCAGCTTTTTGGACAACGTAGGGAGTTTGAACTTGGGGAGAGAATTCTTTTAAAACACAAGGTTCTCGGAAGCGGTTGATATCTTCAGCTAAATAAGTCCGTCCAAACCCTCCTTGTCCAAGTTGACGTACAATGACATAGCGATCATTCAAAGTTAGTCCAGCTTGAATACCAGAACTTATAGTCTTCTCTAACATTTTCTCCCCACATTGGAGACAAAACTTACTACCAGAGGGATTTTGATGTCCTTGAGAACAATACATATTAGTAATTCGTAATTCGTAATTCGTAATTCGTAATTGAGAAAATAGGTTCTTACCCTGTCACCTGTCACCTGTCACCTGTTCCCTACTTTATCAGATGCGATCGCATACCAAACTTGTAGGAATGTCTGTTGATTTAGTTTCCCACGCTCTTGACCAGGAAACAACGGGTCAAATTTTTCATAAGTGTCCGCCCTAAGTTGTTCAAGAGATTTATATTTACCCAATTTACCTAACCGTGCCAGTTTTCCCCAATTTTCGTAATCTTGTCTAGTATAGCTTCCTAGTTGACGACGGGCTGAGACACTGAGATTAGCACGTTCTATTTTATCTAATAAATCATCAGCAACACCATACCATACATCCCGTAAAGCTGCATCTTCGGGCTTAGTAGAGATACTGCGTCCTTTTAGTTCTGGTTTTTGAGTATAAAATATTTCATCTACCATCCTTGTGAAAAATCCTGAAGGAATTTCTAGCTGTTGACGACGACTGAAAATTTTTTGAATGTCGCGGGTTCTTGTTTTGTCACTTACTGGTTGACTAGCTGGATTTCCTCCTAAGGGAATTTGCGGTAATGAAATTCCTGGAAATGTAATTGATGTTACGGAGCGAAAAGCATAAGTTCCTAATGCCCAAACACCAGCACCAGCTAAAACAATGGCACTAGTTCCCAAAAAGCTGACAGCAAAGGGGCGTAACCATGCTGGCATAGGTATTTGTTGGACAATAACTTGAGTCTTGTTATGGAATTTACTACTAATAGCCTTAGCGTTTTTTATACCTGGGGCAGCTACCATAGTTTTCAGTTTAGTCATATAAGTATTCTGGCTTTTGACAGGAGTTAGCATGGTATTTGCCGTATGGACAGAAGATGGTGCGGGTAAATCTTGAAGAACTTGATCAGCTTGTTGATAGCGATCGCTCGGTTTATATGCCAACATCTTCTTTAAGACCGATTCTAATTTCGGACTCACCTTAATTTCCTTTCCCCAGTACCAATTTCCGTTATAGCTGTCATAAAGTGATTGCGGTTCTCTCCCAGTAATTAACACCAAAGCCGTCACCGCTAAAGAATATAAATCACTACTTTTAAATACTTTTCCTTGGATTAACTGTTCTTCCGGTGCGTAGCCTTTTTTACCTAATAAAGTTCCATCTCCACCCAACTGCGTTCGCCAAAAACCCTGAGAAGCGGGTAACTGTTTCACACCACCAAAATCAATCAATACGGGTAAATTATCACTTTGACGTAAAATTAAATTATCCGGTGAGATATCGCGGTGAACAATATCTAGAGAGTGAATATAAGTCAGCACAGGGAGAATATGGTGCAGGAGGTTAACAACTTCCTCCTCACTAAAAGATTTTCCCAGACTTTGACGATGTTCAAATAATTGGTAATAATTTTCACCCTCAATATAATCTTGTACCAAAAAGAAAAAATCTTTAGTGCCAATTTTTGCTGCAAAGGAAGCGTGAAAACGCGGAATTTGAGGATGCTGAATTTTTCGGAGGACACTTGCTTCCCGTTCAAATAGTTCTTTAGCTTTTTGTAAATCTTGTGGTTTGACAACTTGAGGTGCAAATTCCTTTAAAACACAAGTTTGACGCGATTTTTGCCTATCAAGCGCCAAATAACTGCGTCCAAAGCCACCTTGTCCCAATATACGCGCAATTTCATAGCGATTATCGATTACCTGTCCGACAGTCAGAGGTAATGCTTCCCCACAGTTAGTACAAAAACTGTGACTACTATTATTTGCGTGTTTTTTACTGCAATATACCAGCATGGTACGGGAGGATGAATTAACCAATTTGAGATTTTGGATTTGAGATTTTGAATTCTAGATTGTATCACCTGGAAAGAATATGCCATAGAGCAGGTTGAAATTTCTATGTTTCCTGTTTCCCAGCAAGTCAATATTTCCAGATATTATTAATGGCTACAACGCCTAAAAAGCAATTTACGCAGATTTGTTGTAGAAATATTCAAAGTCGTTTAAATACTTAGAGAATTTTACGAAAACTCTCGTTTCCTAGAGAGCCATTCTACTAAAGATTGACAAACATTAAATTATATTTAATTCAGTAAAAATACTATTTTACGGATATAAAAGTACAATTACGTGGTAATTTTATTTCATGAGAGTAATTGTACCGCAGGTACGGTTAAAGTATAAGTTGGCTTGAAAATCACTACGGAGATTAGGACAATGAGTAACCAACAACTTGAAGATGAACAAGAAGAGCGGAAAAATCAGAAATTAGCATCTGAGCTTGGCATATCATACGACGAGTTGCTTGAGTTGGAGTAGGATATTGATACAAACGAGAGCGATGATGGTTTGCTCTATGAATATATAGTCACATTCTCTGAAGAATCCCCAAAAGAGATCCTCAACAAAATCGAAGGAATTGAGGAGGGCTATATTGTTCGTCTTCAGCCGTCAAGCTTTGAGGAACCTGACGATTTTGAATAAACATTGAGTGCTTATTTTACACAAAGGCTTTCAAATAGTGCGATCGCCAATCTTGTAGGGTGCGTTAATGAAATGTAACGCACATTATTTTTATTTGTATTGAGACTGACTCACACACAATGTTCCTAAGCCGAACAGACCTAAAATGGAAAGACCCCAAACCTATTCCATATGAGTGAAACCGTTTACATCGAAACCAGCCGTAGGTTGGGTTGAAGTATGAAACCCAACAGCTTCTCGAATAATAAACATCCTAACCATCCTGTCAGATATTAATCCCAAGGACTAAAAACATTAACAGATGAGAAACCAAAATCACTAATATTACGAGTAACAATTATGAGGTTATTTTCAGATGCAGTGGCAGCTATTAAACTATCCATAATCGGTAGTTTTTTCCCCTGTGCTTCAGATTGACCACAAATTTTTGCCCAAGTATCAAGAATATTCTCATTTAACGGTAAAGTTCTATTATTAAATCTTTGTTCAAGTTTTTGTAGCCATTGCTCTAGTTTTTGATAGCGACTTGGTTGAGATTTTTCTATTTTTACAATTCCTTTTTTGATTTCAGCTATAGTTATAATGCTAATGAATAAACTACTTTCTTTTTGCTCATCTATCCAGTTAATAACTTGTTGATTGGGTTGTTTTTTTACATATTCAGAAATAACACACGTATCTAATAAATATTTCATAATGTAATATCTCTACCTGTGTCTTGATCTCGTTCAAACAACGTTTCAGTTTCTTCTAATTCAGGTAAAAGAAGTAATTCCGATAATTTAACTTGAGATTGATTTGATTGAGCAATTTTATGTGTTTCTAACTCATATAACCAACGTTGAAGAATATTACTTTGTTCTTCTATTGGTAAAGTTTTAACTGTTTCTATAACTTTTTGGATTAATTTTGCCGTCATATTATAATATTAGGGAATCATGGTATTTATCTATTATAGCTGCGCTCTCTATCTCTACGTAGAGGCTACGCCAACGAGACTCTCCGCGTAGCTTTAGGCATCGCTCAGGAAGAAATTTATGTCACAAGAATCAGAAGTTCCTGAACCAACCCATTGGGTTAATGGGCATGATCTAAAATTAAACCCCTTGGTAGGGGCTTAATTACGTCTCTTTTTATGGCTGACCAAGGAAGTCTTTTTTCCCAAGTTCTACACCGCAATGTCTGAGAATGTCATAAGCTGTTGTGACATGGAAGTAAATATTTGGTAAAATAAGATACAGGAGAAATGATATTCCTTGAAAAGATGTAACTTTGTCACCCATCTCTAGGGTAATTGTTCTCTCCTCTGAACCATCGATTTGCTCAGGTTTCAATGTATTTAACTGAGAGATAGTTTTCTGAACGCGGTCAATAAGTTGAGGGAATGTAGTTTCATTGTCTTCAAACTTAGGTGCTTCTATCCCTGCTAGTTTTGCAGTACCTCTGTTTGCTACGTCACAGGCAATTTGTACTTGTCTTGATAATGGAAACATATCTGGATATAGACGACTGTTGATCAAAACAGCAGGATCTATTTTTTTTGCTTCTGCATATTCAGCACCCTTTTCAAGAATAGCTATCAGGTTATTCAGTGAGTGAATAGACACGGGTATTGAAGCTGTGTACATGGAAATTGTCATGGATATTTCTCCAGAAAGAGTTCAAACAAGTTTGATATGTCCCATCTAATCTTAAAGGATTAATTAACAGTAGGTAAAAAGCTAGAATTTATTCAGGAAGTTGCCAAATTCTAATTGTGCCATCTTCGCTACTACTAGCTAGAGTTTTATGATCGGGACTGATAGCAATTGCCTCTACCGGAGTTGAATCACCTATAATAGTTGAGAGTAGTTCCCCAGTTCGCCAATTCCAGAATTTGATTTTGCCATTAAAGTTGCCAGTAATCATAGTTTTTCCATCTGGAGTCAGGATGATTGAATTAATTGAATCTGGGTTTTGATTAAAATCACGTAACAATTTACCTGTACTTAACTCCCACAGCTTGATAGTGTTGATGGCACTATTTTTATCCACAAGCTGACCAAAACTACCACTAATTAAAATTTTGTTATCTAAACTCATAGCCAATGCAGCAATACCAGGTGGATGTCCCATACTGTGTAAGAGTTTTCCTGTATGCAGATTCCACAGTTTAATCTCCTCTTTGGCTGCTCCACCACTACCACTAACCAGAACTTGACCATTGGGACTTATAGCCACACGACTAATATAATCTAAATGTCCTATAAGAGTATGAAGTAGTTCTCCAGTCTGTAAATTCCAAATCTGGATTTGACGATCATCACCACCACTAACAAGTATTTTTCCATCAACACTAATAGCGACTGTTTCTACTGGCTGTGAATGTCCTTTTAGAGTCAGAATTAGTTTTCCAGTAAGCAGATTCCAAACCTTGATGGTACTATCAATATCTCCACTAACAAGAATATCCCCATTTGCCCCACCTATAGCAATAGAGGTAACTCCTTCAGATTTTGTTGTCAGAGTATTCAGGAGTTTACCAGTCTGTAAGTTCCAAATTTTGATGCTTCCTGAGCGACTACCACCGATTAATTTTTTACCATCAGAACTAATCATAATTGCTGGGACTCTTTCCGGTTCTTTCAATGTAAAAATTGGTTGATTATTTTGGCTCAGATGAGTAATTGAATGAGTAGTAGTAGGAATCAATGAATTGAAGGGAAGCCAAGGAATAGCAATACCCAGAGTAGCTGCTGTCAAAATTTTCCAGGATATTAGATTCATAGGTGAATAAGTAATTGGACAAAAATATTTACAGTCATTGCGAGCGAAGCGAAGCAATCCCAGCCCTTGCGATTGCGTCATTCCACTGCGTTCCATTCGCAATGACATTGTGTAATTAATTCTGTCCTAGTACTTAGCACGCTAAAAAATTACATTTATAGATAAAATACTCACAAAGAGCGACCAGATTTTTTCCACCCACAACTCTTATGAAGCACGAAATACCAACAGAAAGGGCAATTTTAGCATTAGAAAATTTTTTGTCTACTCCCTTAGAAGAGAAACTAGTAGAGCATCTCGATATACCCAGCGAAGAATTAGCGATCGCACTATTTCAACATATAGCTGTTACTGTACCCGCTTATCAAGCATTTTTAGCAGAACGGGGCATCAATCCTCAAACCATTCAAACTGTCGAAGATTTCCCAAAAATCCCCATAATCAATAAAGAAAATTATATTTCCCGTTATTCTTTGCCCCAATTGTGTAATAATGGAAAATTAGGAAGCTGTGATATGATCGCGGCTTCCTCTGGCTCAACGGGTAAACCGACATTTTGGCCGCGTTTTTATACAGATGAACTACAAATAGCCACAAGGTTTGAGCAGATTTTTCACGATAGTTTTGATGCAGACACCAAAAACACCTTAGCAGTAATTTGTTTCACTTTGGGAACATGGGTGGGGGGAATGTTTACCACTAATTGCTGTCGTCATCTTACTACCAAGGGTTATCCTATCACAGTAATTACACCTGGCAACAACAAAACCGAAATATTGCGAGTTGTGCAAGAACTGGGTAATCATTTTGAGCAAGTTGTCCTCTTAGGATATCCGCCATTTCTCAAAGATGTTATTGATACGGGTATTGCTGCTGGTGTGCAATGGCAGCAATATCAGATTAAATTAGTGATGGCAGGAGAAGTATTTAGTGAAGAATGGCGAAGTTTAGTTGGTGAAAGAGTAGGTTCTCAAAATCCCTGTTATGATTTTGCTTCCATGTATGGAACAGCAGACGCAGGAGTTTTAGGAAATGAAACACCTTTGAGTATCTGCATTCGTCGCTTTTTAGCAGAAAATCCTGATGCTGCTAAAGCATTATTTGGGGAATCTCGATTACCGACATTAGTACAGTATGACCCCTGTAGTCGATTTTTTGAAGTTGAAAATGGGAATTTGCTATTTTCTGGTGACAATGGTATTCCCTTAATTAGATATAACATTTTAGATCATGGCGGGTTAATTAGTTACGAAGAGATGCTGAAGTTTTTAGCAAAATGGGGATTTAATCCCTTAGAAGATCAAAATCTCTCTTCGTCTACTCACCATTCACCCAGAGGAATTCATCAATTACCTTTCGTCTATGTTTTCGGAAGGTTGGATTTTACAGTTTCCTATTTTGGCGCAAATATTTACCCAGAAAATGTCACAGTCGGGTTAGAACAACCGATAATTAGAGAATGGGTAACAGGTAAATTTGTTTTACAAGTAAAAGAAGACGCAGACAAAAATCGGTTTTTATCTGTAGTTGTAGAATTAGCACCAGGAGTGAAGAGTAACAAGAAGAAGAAAGAAACTATAACCTCTTCCATTCTTTCCCAATTGTTGCGTTTGAATAGCGAATTTGCTAATTATGTTCCCTCAGAATATCAAACACCACAGGTGACATTAACTGCAAATGGGGATGCAGAGTATTTTCCTATTGGTGTGAAACATCGATATACAAGGAAGTAGAATCCATAATATTAGATAAGTAGAGTAACGTAAATAATTAAAAGTTTGTAGTTAGGTCTTTAGACCTTAAATTCGGGCTAAAGCCATAACTACGAGCCAATTTCCGAATTTGTTAAATTTTAATCTAAAGTTATTCACATTTTAATTTTTTATTAAACTTAATATAAACAAGCTAACCATAGTTGGGTAACAGGTAAATTTATTTTACAGGTAAAAGAAGACGCAGACAAAAATCGGTTTTTATCTGTAATTAGATAATTAGATAAGTAGAGTAATGTAAATAATTAAAGGTTTGTAGTCAGGTCTTTATATCTAAAATTCGGGCTAAAGCCCTAACTACGAGCCAATTTCCGAATTTATTAAATTTTAATCTAAAGTTATTCACATTTTAATTTTTTATTAAACTGAATATAAACAAGCTAACTATAGTTCTGTAATTTTAACTATTTTTAATCACCCAATAGCTAAGTCATAGTTTCCTCTTAACCTAAAAGTGAAAACCTATCACAAGTAATGCTAAATAGCTAGTAAATTTAAGTCTTACTAGAGTAAACAAAAAAGTTTTAGAAGGTCTTATTTTTACAGCTATTAAACATCGTCACTAAATGCTTTTGAACTAATTGCTCAAAAAGCATAGCAATTATAAATTTGAGGAATTTTATGACTACACAATTTGATACAACCCAGCCCGCCCAAATTCAGGGACTAGACGGTTATACCGTAGATCCTATCTTCACTGTTGGGGAAACTATAGACAGTTATACCCCTCCAGGAATTCTCGATGGTACAGGTGCGTTTGAACTGAATGAAACTACAGTTCGAGTCCTGGTTAACCATGAATTGGCTAATGATGTTGGCTACAATTACACCCTAGAAAGCGGTGCTTCTTTACCAGGCGCACGAATCAGCTATTTTGATATTGATAAACGCACACTGCAAATAGTTGATTCAGGTCTGGCGTATGACACAATTTATAACCGCGCAGGTGACGTTGTAGATGCTGCTTCTGACTTAGAATTTGGCGGTATCAACCGCTTTTGTTCAGCGAATTTGATGGAAGCCAACCATTTTGGTAATGGTAAAGGTTTTACCGATCGCATTTACTTTGCTGGTGAAGAAACCGATGGTGGTACACAGTTTGCTCTAGACACTGCTACTAATGAACTGTGGGCTTTACCCTGGTTAGGTCGTGCGGCTTGGGAAAGCGCAACTGAACTAGACACTGGGAATACAGATCAAGTGGCTCTCTTGATTGGAGATGACCGCCAAACTGCTCCATTAATACTATACGTTGGTGAGAAGAATGCTGCTGGTGATGGCAGTTTCTTAGATCGCAATGGACTATCTGAAGGCAAATTATATGTTTGGGTTGCTGACGATACAGCAAATGCCTCAGATCCCATTGAAGCAGACCCCAGAGATTTTAGCGGCAGTGGCAGCAGCACAAATGGTAAGTTTGTGGAAATTGACTACTACCGTCCCGACTTAGCCGGTACTAATGGCTACGATGCTCAAGGTTTTGCTACCCAAGAGAAACAAGATGCTCTTGCAGCGGCTGTTGGGGCTTTCAAATTCTCTCGTCCTGAAGACGTAGCCACCAACCCCTTCGACGGTACTCAAGCAGTTTTAGCTTCTACGGGTCGCCCAGAAGTTTTCGATGGTGCCGATACTTGGGGTACAACGTATAAAATTGACGTTGACTTTGGCGCAACTGAAATCACAGCTAACCTGAACATCCTTTACGATGGTAACGATGAAGGTAACAAAGATTTCGGTCTGCGTAGTCCTGACAACTTAGATTGGGCTGATAATGGCTTAATCTATCTTCAAGAAGACCGCGCTATTAGTGCTGACCTTTTTGGTGCAACTTCTGGGGAAGAAGCTTCTATCTGGACTATTGATCCCTCCGCAGCAGATCCTGCTGCAACTGCAACCCGTATTGCACAGGTTGATCGCTCTGGTGTGCCTTCAGGCCAAACCGATTCTAGCCCCACCGATATTGGTAACTGGGAAAGTTCCGGTATTTTAGATGTTTCCACACTGTTCGGTAACGCTCCTGGTACACAGTTTATCTTTGATGTGCAGGCTCACAGCCTTCGTGATGGCTCCATTATTACTGCCACCAACATTGATGGGAATGGAGATGGAACCGCAACTGCTAACGAAAACCTGGTACAAGGTGGTCAGTTGGCGTTCCTAATTGCTCCCAATGCTTCCTTAGTTCAAGATTCTCAATTGGTATCTGGTTCCTCTGATGCAGATGACCTAGTAGCAGGTTCTGACTTTGATGGCATTAATGATACAGTTTTCACAGGCGCTGGCAACGATACAGTAGACATTCCCTTCGGTGGTGTTTTAGCTGGCAATAATCGTGTCTTTACTGGCAGTGGTGAAGATATGACTGATGTTGCTGATGGCGATCGCGCTTTTGGTGGTAGTGGAAATGATCAACTAGATGCTACTGATGCAATGGGCTACCGTCTCTCTGGTGGCACTGGTAATGATATGTTCTTCCTAGGTGCAGATGGCCGCGCTTTAGGTGGAGATGATAATGATGAATTCTATGTCCAAGATGGTGGTGGTAACTTGCTCTCTGGTGGTGCAGGTGCTGACCAATTCTGGATTGTTAACGGTGATCTATCTATGGCTGCTAACACCGTTGTTGACTTCCAAATGGGTACTGATGTTTTAGGTATTAGCGGTCAAGGTGCTGGTTTTGGCTTTGATGACCTAACTTTAAGTGGTGACAGCATTATGATTGGTGCAACAACCGTGGCTATTTTGAAAGGAGTTGATACCACTGGTTTGACTGCTGATAATTTCGCTTTCATCTAGAAAACCATAGTACTATTTTTTGATTTTTAGCTTTCAAAAATTCTCATCTCCTTGATTTCTCTAAGAAGTCGAGGATTTTTTTATTAACTAAAAATCGCATATTTAATTTGATGAAAGAGATTCAAGTCTTGGGTATTTAAAACTCAAAAATTTAAGGCAAATCATAAAATTTATCTTAACCATTTATTTTCTGAAACTTATTTTAATCTTAATCTTATTATGAAAATATTATGGTCACTTAGTGGATTTTCTCATACTCATCTTTATATTTTTCTTTAGTTGAAAATAGAGAATTTATGT
Organism: Anabaena sp. PCC 7108; assembly: GCF_000332135.1. NCBI lineage: Bacteria > Bacillati > Cyanobacteriota > Cyanophyceae > Nostocales > Nostocaceae > Anabaena > Anabaena sp. PCC 7108. Next base: position 874,106 of record NZ_KB235896.1, on the reverse strand, counting down.
ATTGAGGTGAGTTAGAGAAAATCCAGTATTATCTGTAGATAAAAATCAAAAAGAGAGATATTAAATATATGGTTCAGAATGTTGAATTGATTGGTTTTGCTTCTTTACCTGCTGATACCTTTGCTGAAGGTCCAGATTCAGGAAATGGTATTTCAGGAAATGGCAGAACTGGTCCATTTCCCGGACAGCCAGTACAAGGCTTTAGTGGTGTACAATTTGCCGACGACAATACTTTTTACTTCTTATCAGATAATGGTTACGGCGCACAAGGAAATAGTGCAGACTTCTTGCTGCGTATCCAACACCTAGATCCTAACTTTAAAGGAACAGAAAATGGAGATGGTAGTGTTAAGTTTTTAGACTACATTCAACTTTCTGATCCTGATAATAAAGTTCCCTTCTCGATAGTCAATGAAGGAACTACAGAAAGATTATTAACTGGGGCAGATTTTGATATCGAGTCATTTGTGATCGATAAAGATGGTAGTCTTTGGGTAGGAGAAGAATTTGGTCCTTATCTTTTGCATTTTGATGCGACTGGTAAACTTTTAGAAGCTCCTATTGCTACACCTGATCGCTTCAAGACTTTAGATGGAACTGCACCAGAAGTTATTGGTCATAGAGGTGCATCTGGCTATCGTCCAGAACACACATTAGCTTCTTATCAACTAGCTATTGATCTAGGTGCAGACTTTATTGAACCTGATTTAGTCGTGACTAAAGATGGTGTTTTAATTGCCCGTCATGAACCAGCTTTAGCTATTTTGAATGCTGATGGTAGCGTCAATTTTGGCAATACAACTACCAATGTTTATGAGATTGAAAAATTTGCTGATCGCCAAAAAACAGTATTGTTAGATGGCAATGAAATCACTGGTTGGTTTGCTGAAGATTTTACCTTAGCGGAAATCAAAGAATTACGAGCAATAGAACGTTTACCTTTCCGTGATCACTCTTTCGATGGTCAATTTGAGATTCCTACTCTCTCAGAAATTATTGACCTTGTGAAGAATGTGGAAGCAACCACAGGGAAAAAGATTGGCATTTATCCTGAAACTAAACATCCTACTTATTTAGCCGAAGAAGCTACTTATGTAGGAACTACAGACAAAATTAATAGAAATATCAGTCAGATACTGATTGATACCCTCAAGGCAGAAAACTTCACTGATCCTAGTCGCATTTTCATCCAGTCTTTTGAAGTAAGTAATCTCAAAGAACTGCATGATACGATTATGCCAGCAGCTGGTGTAGATATTCCACTGGTGCAGCTTTTAGATGCTAAAGATATTGACCTCAATGGTAATATCATCGAAAGTCAACCCTATGATTTTGTCGTGAGTGGTGACAGTCGTACCTATGGTGATTTAAGAACTCCTGAAGGTTTAGCTGAAGTTGCTAATTATGCTGATGGTATTGGTCCTTGGAAACGGATGATTGTTAGCGTCAAAAGTACCGATGCTGATGGTGATGGAAAAGCTGATGATGTCAATGGAGATGGTTCAGTAAATGATGCCGATAAGACTCTGTTACCTGCTTCAACTTTGATTCAAGATGCTCACAACGCAGGTTTGCAAGTTCACCCTTATACCTTCCGTAATGAAGATAACTATTTAGCGCAAGATTATCAAGGAAACCCAGAATTAGAGTTTCAACAGTTTTTCCAATTAGGGGTAGATGCGCTGTTTACGGACTTTTCCGATACCGGAGTAGGAGTTCGTGATCAACTCAAAGATGATCCTCTTTACAATATAGTGCGTTCTCCTCAAAATCCTGAAGTAATCGCTGGAGATGCTATCGCTAATTTAGGTGGTTCTAAAGGTTTTGAAGGTGGTGCTATCAACGCCAGTAAAACCAAGCTGTATATGCTGTTGGAGGGTACAGTACAAGGTGACACTCCAGGGGCTTTGCGGATTAATGAATTTGACCTAGCTAGTCGTGAATACACTGACAGGAAACTCTATTATCAACTCAGCAGTCCCGCCAATGCGATTGGCGACATGACAGTTATTAATGATAACGAGTATCTGGTGATTGAGAGAGATAATGGTCAAGGAGCAGATGCTAAATTCAAAAAAATCTTCAAAGTTGATTTATCCAAAACAGATGCTAATGGCGTTGTTGAGAAACAGGAAGTAGTTGACCTGCTGAATATCCAAGACCCCAACGACCTGAATGGAGATGGTAAAACCACATTTGATTTCCCATTTGTGACAATTGAAGATGTGTTAGTTGTTGATCAAAATACCATTTTGGTGGCTAATGATAATAACTATCCTTTCTCCGTCGGTCGTGGTCCAGATATCGACAACAACGAAATCATTCAGTTGAAATTAGATCAGCCTCTTAACGTAGCACCAGGTGTAGGTCAATCTGCAAAAGACTTGGTATCTGGTTCACCAAACGCAGATGACCTAGTAGCAGGTTCTGACTTTGATGGCATTAATGATACAGTTTTCACAGGCGCTGGCAACGATACAGTAGACATTCCCTTCGGTGGTGTTTTAGCTGGCAATAATCGCATCTTTACTGGTAGTGGTGAAGATACCATTTTCGTTGCTGATAGCGATCGCGCTTTTGGTGGTAGTGGAAATGATCAACTAGACGCTACTGATGCAATGGGCTACCGCATCTCTGGTGGTGCTGGTAATGATATGTTCTTCCTAGGTGCAGATGGCCGCGTTCTGGGTGGAGATGGTAATGATGAATTCTATGTCCAAGATGGTGGTGGTAACTTGCTCTCTGGTGGTGCTGGTGCTGACCAATTCTGGATTGTTAACGGTGATCTATCTATGGCTGCTAACACCGTTGTTGACTTCCAAATGGGTACTGATGTTTTAGGTATTAGCGGTCAAGGTGCTGGTTTTGGCTTTGATGACCTAACTTTAAGTGGTAATAGCATTATGATCGGTGCAACAACCGTGGCTATTTTAAAAGGAGTTGATACCACTGGTTTAACTGCGGATAATTTCGCTTTTGTTTAGTCAATTAGTTTAGGCAATTGGGAGAGGAAAATTTTCTTAACTCTCCCATTTTTTTATTTTTTTCTAATCTAGTTGATGACATCTATAACTTAAATTTTATAGAAAAATGCCATGATATGAATGAACAAAATTGCTTCATTTTAGGCTTTGAAAATAACTTATTGAGTAAGGTGCGTCAGATAGAGAAAATCTTTTTTTTGCTAAATTATCGGGTCTGACGCACCCTACTACAAAAGGTGTGTCAGATAGAGAAAATCTTTTTTTTGCTAAATTATTGGGTCTGACGCACCCTACTACAAAAGGTGTGTCAGATAGAGAAAATCTTCTTTTGCTAAATTATCGGGTCTGACACACCCTACTACAAAAGGTGCGTCAGATAGAGAAAATCTTCTTTTGCTAAATTATCGGGTCTGACGCACCCTACTACAAAAGATTTAATTTATACTTACTCAATATCGTGACTTTTAATCAAAAAATAGCCAAATTATAATTTTTTTTTAACCTAAGACTGAAATCATATCAATCGGAATATTAATTTTCATCCACTTGTCGAAGAATGATCATCAAAGAATCTTTCCTCAAAACTACAGGATGGAATGGATTCTTTCAAGAAGTAATCGACCTCTTTTAAATCTATACCAACTAATTTTCATCGGTGTTATTTTACTTAAGGAAAATCAACCATCATGGCTAAGAATACAATCATCATGATTGGCGATGGTATGGGCTGGGAAATGGCTCGTGCTGCTGCTATTTACAAACAAATTCGAGAAGGTAAAACGGGTGCTACTCTCAGTGATTTTTATACGGAAGGCAAGGGAGAAGGACTTAACTTTCAAACACTGACAGGTTACACTTATGCCACTACCTACGGAACTACAATCGCAGGTACTAACGGCACATTTAACGTATCTAACTCAGCCCTGAACGATTCTAACCAAACTATCAACACTCCCACAGGAACTACTCCTGTACGTGATGGTTTTGTATTTGATCCTACATTTAATCCTGGTACTACATCTAGTGGTGGTGCAAAAGTTAGCGAAGGTGCAGTTGGCAACCTTGTGGGTTACGATCCAGTAAAAGGTGGGATCAATCCTTGGACTCCAGGGAATGATTCTGGTTACATCAAAAACAGCTATCCTGACTCCGCGAATACAGCTACCACACTTTATTCTGGCATCAAGAGTTATAACGGTGCTGTTGGCGTTGATATTTTTGAAAAACCAGTTAAAAGCGTTTTAGCTGAAGCGGCTGAGTTAGGAAAATCAACAGGTTTGGTAACATCTGTTCCTATTGATCATGCTACCCCGGCGGCCGCAGCAGCAAATGTCAATAACCGTAACAAATTTGATAGTGAAACTGCTTCATTAGACACTATCTTGCAGCAAGAACTGCGTATTTACCAACCAACCGTACTACTTGGTGGTGGTCATCCACTTTCCAATACTGGAGAACCATTACCCGATGGTGTTGAACCAAGAGACAATACATATATTAAGGAAACAACCTACCAGGAGTTAAGTAACAATCCTACCTCCAATATCTATGACTACACATTTTTAGAGCGTGGTACAAATGCGGCTCAGGTGTTGGCAGATACAGCAGCTGCACTTGATCCAGAAAAAGGCGATCGCTTACTTGGTCTGTATGGCGCACGTGGTCAAGATGGTAACTTGCCTGTTAGTTCTGCCGATGGAGACTACAGCACCACTGGTTTAGCGATGTTCACCAACAACTCTACCAAAGGGCTAAATCCAGATACCGTTAGACCTCTCTTACCCGGTGAAACCGATGAATCTTTTATTGCTAGAGAAGTCAACGAAAACCCAACACTCGACGATTTGACTCAGGCTGCATTAGAAGTGTTAGGTAAAGATCCTGATGGTTTCTGGTTGATGGTTGAAGGTGGAGATATCGATTGGTCTGCCCACGATAACAACATTGATAACCTGATTGGAACAGTTTTGGACTTTGACAAAGCCATTGGCTCTGTTATTAATTGGATTGAAAGCAATGGTGGTTGGGAAGATAACCAATTGATCGTTACTGCTGACCACGACCATTATCTTAACTTAACTGATGATTTTCCCGCATTACTCAGCAGTCTAGGTGCTGAACAGTTAACTGCGATTGATACAATTGCCGAATCTGGTAACTTCTGGGGAAATAGTGACACTGACAAGTACGACTGGGGAACCCATACTAATCGTCCTGTACCTGTCTACTATCAAGGTGTTGATTCAGAAACGCTGACAAATTCTATCGGTGAAGGTTTTGAGTCCTACGGCTTCCAAATCCCCGGTCTTGCTAATGCAGTTGATCAAGTCAACATTGCTCAAACAATGTTTGCTTCAGTAACTGAAGTCAATCAACAAGACTTGGTTTCTGGGACTTCTGTTGCAGACATCTTAATTGCATCTGTAGAGATAGATGGCGTTCAAGACACCATATTTACTGGTGGTGGTAATGATGAGGTAGATTTCGTATTCAATAGTAATGCTCGTAACAACCGCGTCAATGCTGGTAGTGGTGATGATACTATCGATGTTAGTCGTAAGGATAGAGTTTTTGGTAGTGCTGGTAATGACAAATTTGATGCTACCGATTCTTTAGGTGAAAACCGGATGTCTGGTGGTGCTGGTAATGATACATTCTACCTGGGTAGTGGCGATCGCGCTCTGGGTGGAGCTGGTAATGATGAATTCTATGCCCAAGAAGGTGGTGGTAACTTGCTCGCAGGTGGTGCAGGTGCTGACCAATTCTGGATAGTTAATGGTGATTTACCTCTTGCCGCTAACACCGTTGTTGACTTTGAAATGGGTACTGATGTTTTAGGTATTAGCGGTCAAGGTGCTGGTTTTGGCTTTGATGACCTAACTTTAAGTGGTAATAGCATTATGATCGGTGCAACAACCGTGGCTATGTTGAAAGGAATTGATACCACTAGTTTGACTGCGGATAATTTCGCTTTTATGTAGTGAATTAGTTTAGGCAATTGGGAGAGAGTAGTTGATCTTACCTCTCCCATATTCTTTGATTAAATTTGGCAATACTGAAATTTTTATATCTAGTTTGTAACAGCTTTTCACCAATGACAAGTAATCAAAAAGATTGTTTTCCCACCCCAATATGGCTTTTTTCTATTGATGAGTATCCACATTTAAATAAAAAACTAATGAAATTAATACAGATGGAATATGCTAATGATAAAAAAGGCATGAAAATGTCTAATGTCCTTGGTTGGCATAGCCTAGACAATCTCAATAAACGAGATGATTTCCAAGATTTGATGAAAATTATCAAAACTAATGTTTTAGAAGTAACTAATTTACTTAAATGGGATTTAAATCAGTTAGATATTAATATCAAAACTGCCTGGGCAATAGTTAATGGAAAATTTGCTTATAATTCAGTTCATGAACATCCTAATTCATTATTAAGTGGTGTTTACTATATTAAGTCACCGCAAGATTGTGGGGGACTTTTATTTCATGACCCTAGAATTAGCGCCCATAGACTTCTACCACCTTATTTAGAATTTACTCCTTGGACTATGCCCAGTGTTGCTTACAAACCCGTGGAAGGAAATATGATAATATTTCCCAGTTGGCTAATGCATAGTGTAGAACCTAATTTAAGTAATGAAGAAAGAGTCAGTATTAGTTTTAATATTGGTGTTAAACAAAAAGTTTAACTGGTTGTCATAACAATAAGTACCCAAGCAAAATTAATTGTACATATTGATTGAAAACAAGAATGTCTGTATTCCTTACCTGTTAAGAGTTCCCTGTTAAGAGTTCCCTGTTAAGAGTTCCCTGTTAAGAGTTCCCTTCTTTTGTAAGATTGATTCGATATTTTATGATCAGTTACAGCAGGTCTAAGAGTTGCGAAAATTAGCTGTTTATTGAGGGCTTATACACCCACTTTTTCATAATTATCAAAAACCTCTGTTTCTATTCCCTGGATATAATATTGGTCGGCATCAAAAACTCCATGTGTTGTGATCATCAATGCCTGAATCAATGCCTTGGCTTTCAGCATAGTTTCTTGAAACTCCATCTGAGGATCAGAAAGTGCTACAATACCACCACCAACACCAATCGAAGTTTGTGCAGTCGTCAACACAGCGGTACGAATGACAACATTCAAATCGGCTGAACCATTCAAACCCAAAAAGCCGATTGCCCCTGAATAAACTCCCCGTGCTTCTTGCTCTAATCGATCAATAATTTCCATGGTTCTAATCTTAGGTGCGCCAGTCATAGAACCTCCAGGAAAGGCGTTACGAATGCAGTCTACGGCACTCATATTAGGGCGTAATTGACCGCGAATTGTCGTCACTAATTGATGCACTGTAGCGTAGGTTTCCACATCCATTAATTTGGGTACATGGACAGTACCAACAGCACAAACCCGTCCCAGATCATTGCGAAGTAAATCCACAATCATCAAATTCTCAGCTCGATCTTTTTCGCTATTCCGTAATTGTTCACGGAGAATGAAATCTTCTGTAGCTGTCTTTCCTCTGGGTAGAGTCCCTTTAATGGGCTTTGTTTCTACCCAACCTTGACGATCAATGTGCAAAAATCGCTCTGGAGATGAACAGGCAATTCCCACATCCCCAAAGCGCAAAAATGCAGCATAAGGAGCAGGATTGATGCGGCGTAATGAACGATAGAACTCTAGCGGATCAGGTGTTATGTCTGTGTGAATCTGGTTTGTTAAACAAACTTGATAAGTTTCTCCTTCGTGAATTTCCTGTAAACATTTTTCAATATCATCAAGATAAGTCTTTTCCGACCTACTTAATCGAAAAATAACAGGTATTTTTTTATTTTCAGCAACAATAGGCGACAGAGGAGAAAGATTGTCAATTTGGTATTTGGTCGCTTCAAACCAATCTTCTGCAGAAGATTTTTGTCCTTGCTGGATTAGACAAATTAGATAGATAGTTAGCTCTTGGTGATCAATTGCAATCATCCGATCAGCTAACAGGAACATGGCATCAGGTAAACTAGAGGAATAGTTGAATTGAGATCCAGATTCTGCCTTTAATTCATAGCCAAAGTAACCCACAAATCCACAATTGAAATCAAAGGGTAGGTGATCAGATGGGCAGTGCCGCAGTTCAATTTCCCGCTGGAGATAATCAAAAATCCCCTCGGTTCTGAAACTGACAGTATCGGACTGTGTAATTGTCAGTTCCTGCCCTTGCGTCTGATAATGAATCAACAGACTATTTTCACCACTGTTATCTCCCATGAAGGAAAAGCGAGAAAGACCAGGTTCAACCCGACTGCTATCTAGCCAAAATGCACTGGCAGAGTTGCCAAACAAATGCACAAACATCTGCTCTGTATCGGCACACAAATTAAGTTTGCGGGTACAAAGTTCAAATTCCTGTTGCTGTTTTTGATCAGAATCACTTGTCGGTAAGGTTGCAGTCTGGTTATTTCCTATCCAATATTGTTTTTTCGGATTGTTGTCTTGCTCTTGGGCAAATTTTCGGGTAATCTCTTTAAAATTCCCAAATAAAGTATGTCCATATTGAGTACAGATTGACTCTGGATGAAACTGCACACCCCAGAGTGGTAAATGGCGATGCCGAATTCCCATCACCAGATTTTCATCCGTCCATGCTACTTTTTCCAAACAGTCCGGTAGATCATCGGAAACCAACAAAGAATGGTAGCGCACAACAGAGAAAGGAGAAGGTATTCCCGCAAACAAATCAGTAGCAGTGTGATAAACTTCACTCAGCCGACCATGCCGAACTTCAGGTGCATGAATAACTTTTCCTCCATACCCATAACCAAGACCCTGATTTCCCAAGCAAACACCTAGAAGTGGCACTTGGGTATTTTGAATTATTTGACAACAGATCCCAAAATCTTTTGATTTCTCTGGACGACCAGGACCTGGTGAAATCACGATGTTATCAAATTCCCACTGTTTGAGTTCATCCCATACTATTTGATCATTGTAAATTACAGTGGGATACTCTCCATTGACTTCTGCAATCAATTGGTAAAGGTTAAAAGTATAAGAATCATAGTTGTCAATAATCAGAGTTTTCATATTGTCATCCTCTCAATTAACTTTTTAATCTGTGTATGAAAGCTTTAGCAGCCAGAGGATATGATCTGTTTGGGAATCATCAATATCTGAATTTTCAATGAAATGCTTACAGGATTAAGCTTTCAATGATTTTTGACCTGATTTTCTCTAAGAAAAACCAAAAAACCGCAATTCTTAACCTTTAGCTAGTTATTCCTTAATAAAACTGAGATAACTTAGTCTAGCTGATCATATTTAATACCAACTACATCATAACCGTAAAATAACTACTGATGAAATTACTTGATCCCTACCTTGGTAAATACCAGAGACGGTATGATATGTGTGGAATTTCCGGCTAATTCACCGCAAATACCATTTTTTGGTGATCAGATTTCTCTGATTGATTTAACCAGCGACGATAAACTTCTAATTGCAAATATAAAAATGACAAATTCAATTCAACTTAACCATATTGGCACTGTTAGCTTAAGCGGTGCAGAAATTTCTGATTTTGACCCCAAGTCTCAACGGCTGTTTGTAACTGGAGTATCTGAAGATAAACCAGTTATTCAAGTAATTGATGCTTCTGATCCAACCAACCCTACTAAAGTTACTGACATTGATCTTTCTAGCTTAGGTTCAGGAGTTCAAAGTGTCGCAGTCAGAAAAGGAGTAGGAACTGCAAATAGCATTATTGCAGTGGCTATTTCCGCTAATATGAGTACCGACCCTGGTAAAGTGGTTTTTTATGATGCTGTTACTCTCACTAAACTTTCAGAAGTGACAGTAGGCGCTTTACCTGACATGATCACTTTCACTCCCGATGGTAGCAAATTACTTGTTGCTAATGAAGGAGAACCAAATGAAGATTATACTGTTGATCCAGAAGGTTCAGTTAGTATTATTGATGTTTCTGGAGATATTGCCAGTTTAGATAACAGTAAAGTTACAACTGCTGATTTCACGGCATTTAATGGACAAGAAGCCACTGTAAAAGCAGATGGCGTGAGGATTTTTGGGCTTAATGCTAGTGTTGCTCAAGATTTAGAACCAGAGTATATTGCAGTTTCACCTGATAATCAAACTGCTTTTATCACTCTCCAAGAAAATAATGCGGTTGCTGTTCTTGATATCGCCAGCGGAACTATTAACGACATTGTCCCTTTGGGTTTCAAAGACCATAGTTTACCTGGAAATGGTCTAGATGCCAGTGATAGAGATAATGGTATTAACATCCAAAATTGGCCTGTTTTTGGGATGTATCAACCCGATGGGATTAGCTCTTTTCAAGTTGGTGGTGCAACCTATTACATCACTGCAAATGAAGGAGATTCCCGTGTTCGTCCCACTGGTGATGATATTTTACCTGCTCCTAATAATGGAGAAGGTGATATCTTCAATGAAGAAACAAGAGTTAAGGATGTCATACTTGATCCAACCGCTTTCCCTAATGCTGCTGAATTACAAGCTGATGAAAATTTAGGTCGTCTCACCATTACCAAGACTCTGGGAGATACGGACGGAGATGGTGATTTTGATCAACTTTATGCTTACGGTGGTCGTTCTTTCTCAATTTGGAATGATCAAGGTCAATTAGTATTCGACAGTGGCGACCAAATTGAACAAATTTTAGCTCAAGCAACACCGACACTTTTTAATGCTAATAATGCTTCTCCTGACGATGTTGATACTCGTTCGGATAACAAAGGACCTGAACCAGAAAGTGCAGTTGTTGGTGTTATTGATGATGTCCCTTATGGATTCATCGGCTTAGAACGTGCTGGTGGTGGGGTAATGGTTTATAACCTCAGTGACCCAACTGCACCTGAGTTTATTCAGTATATTAGAACTGAGGGTGATGTTAGTCCTGAAGGCTTAAAATTCATCTCTGCGGAAGATAGTCCTAATGCTAAACCACTACTAGCTGTTTCTAATGAAGTTAGTAATACTGTTAGCTTTTATGAAATAGCTCCCCAGCCGAAGTTAACTACTTATGAATTTGAAGACTTACCCAAATTAGGAACAACTACCACAGGTCAGGATATCTTTTTAGGTGGTTTTTCTGGTTTGTATTTCCAAGGAGTAGCAGCAAACGGAAATCTGCAATTTGTGACTAATACTGACCGTGGTCCTAATGGTGAACCCACTGGTCAAAATAGACCGTTTTTATTACCCGATTTCCAACCAGAAATAGTTAGTTTTGAACTTAATCAAACTACTGGTGAAATCACTATCACTAAGAGAACTGGGTTATTTCGTGAAGATGGTACAACCCCATTAACTGGACTTCCCAATGTACAAGCTGGGGAAGGTGGTACTGCTTACACTGATGAAATTGGTGTGGATTTAAATGGTCAAGTCTTACCTAACGATACTTTGGGTGCTGATTTAGAGGGTATTGTTATTGCCGAAAATGGTGACTATTGGCTAGTTGATGAATACCGTCCGGCGATTTACCATTTTGATGTGAATGGGAAGTTACTTGACCGTTTTATTCCCGAAGGAACAGCAGCAGCAACAGACCCAGATCAACCGGCAGGAACTTTTGGAACTGAGGTATTACCAGCGGTTTACGCCCAAAGACGTGCTAACCGGGGTTTTGAAGCTGTAGCTTTGGAAGGTAATAAGCTTTATGCTTTTATTCAGACCCCCATTGATAACCCTGATAGTTCTGGAGATACAACTTCTAGAAATTCTCGTAATTTGCGAATTCTGGAATTTGATATAGTATCTCAACAAGTTACTGGTGAGTATCTCTATCTTCTCGATGATATTACAGGCAGTGGTAATGCCAAAACTGATAAAATCGGTGATGCTGTTTCTTTAGGTAATGGTAAGTTTGCAGTTGTAGAACGGGATGACAGAAGTGATGAAACTTCTAACAAACTTATTTACCAAATTGATTTAGCAGGGGCAACTAATATCAATAATTCTGCTAACTTTACGTTGCCAGCAGATAAGACAATTGAACAACTAACTGAGGCGGAGTTAACTACTGCTAATATTACTCCAGTCAGTAAGAGTTTAATTGTTAATGCCGCACAAATAGGTTATACAGGTGTTGAAAAGTTAGAGGGTTTAGCATTAGTTTCACCCAATACTCTGGCTGTGATTAATGATAATGACTTCAATGTTGCCGGCACAACAACTCCTGAAAAACTAGGGATTATTGAATTACCTAATAATATTCTCCTCACATTGGGTACTGCGGGTAACGATGAGTTATATGCTCAACAGGGTGAGGAAATCCAAGGACTGGAAGGAAATGATCGCTTATTTGCTGAAGGCATTTTGGGCGAGAATATCCTTGATGGTGGTGATGATGATGATCAACTTTATGTAGTTGAAGGTGTCAAGAACACTCTGAAAGGTGGCGCTGGAGATGATCAACTTTATGTAGTTGAAGGTGAGAACAATACCCTTGATGGTGATGATGGAAATGATCAACTATTTGTCATAGAAGGTAGCAATAACACCCTCAGAGGTGGTGCTGGAGATGATCTACTCAACACATCCAGCACAACAGGTAGCAACACCCTAGAGGGTGGTGATGGCGATGATATTCTGATTGGGACACTAGCAAGCGATAGCTTATTTGGTGATGCTGGTAATGATTCGCTGTTTGCTGGTAAACAAGGTACTCAGATGACTGGGGGTGCTGGATTAGACCTCTTTTATCTTGGCAACGGTTCAGTCCCAGATGTACCTGGTGAAGTCTTAGATTTTACGAAGGGTGATGATAAGGTTGTAATTGCTGGTATCCCTGAAGTTCAAGATTTTGCAGACCTGATCTTAGAGCAAGTTGGGGCTGATACAAGCATTAAAGCTAATATCAATGGTTCTCCAAAAGAGTTAGGCATTTTAAGAAATGTTCAAGCCAATACTCTGACAGCAGATGACTTCGGCTTTATAGTTCCCGTTTTCTCAATTACTGATGCTTCAGCAGTTGAAGGTAATGCTATTACTTTCACTATTACCCGCACTGATGATATATTGGCTGCCCAAACAGTTACTGTATCCACATCTATAGCTACAGGTAATACAGCAAGTGCTGCTGACTTCACTGCTAAAACCGAAACTCTGAGTTTTGCCCAGGGAGAAACCCAAAAAACCTTTGCTGTTCAAACTACTGAAGATGTCTTATTTGAGGGTGATGAGACTTTCACTGTCACCTTAAGTAATGCCACTAATGGGTCGGTGATTAGTTCTGCCACAGCTACAGGAACTATCACCAATAATGATCCTGCCCCTGTGTTTAGCATTGCTGCTGCTGAAGGACTAGAAGGAGATGTTATCAGCTTTACTGTTACTCGTACAGGAGATGCCCAGGCTGATCAAAGTGTGACTGTCGCAACTTCTATTGCTACTGACGATACAGCAAGTGCTGCTGACTTTACTGCTAACACTCAAACTCTGACTTTTGCAGCAGGTGAAACCGAGAAAACCTTTGCTGTTCAAACTACTGAAGATGTCTTATTCGAGGGTGATGAAACTTTCACTGTCACCTTAAGTAATGCCACTAATGGGGCAATCATCGATGATACACAAGATACAGTGCAAGGAACTATTAACAATGATGATCCTATCCCTGTATTTGCGATCGCTGCGGCTTCTGCATTAGAGGGCAGTGATGTTACTTTCACAGTAACTCGTACAGGAGATGCACTGGGTGATCAAAGTGTTACCGTAGCCACTTCTATTGCTACTGGGGATACAGCAAGTGCTGCTGACTTTACTGCTAACACTCAAACTCTGACTTTTGCAGCAGGTGAAACCGAGAAAACTTTCACTGTAGCCACAATTCAAGATGACATTGTGGAAGACAATGAGACGTTTACTGTCACTTTAAGTAATGCTACAGATGGTGCAGTTATAAGTTCCACAAACAGCACAGCCCAAGGAACTATTACCGACGATGATACACCGGCTGAATTTAGCATTACTTCTGCTGAGGGATTAGAAGGAAGTGATGTTACTTTCACTGTGACTCGTTCAAGGGATAACTTAACTCCTCAAAGTGTGACTGTAGCCACGTCTATCAGTACTGGGGATACAGCAAGTGCTGCTGACTTTACTGCTAATACTCAAACTCTGACTTTTGCAGTTGGTGAAACCGAGAAAACTTTCACTGTAGCCACAATTCAAGATGCCATTGTGGAAGAAGATGAGACGTTTACTGTCACTTTAAGTAATGCTACAGATGGTGCGGTTATAAGTTCCACAAACAGCACAGCCCAGGGAACTATTACTGACGATGACATTTCACTAGCTGTTGTTAATAACAACAACATCTTTACCATCAAAGGTATTGATGACACAGTCAGACTCAAAGTAACTCTAATAGAACGCAATTCCAATTTTATTAGTGAATTGGGTGTCTTTACTGTTGACGATGCCGAAGGTAAAATCGACGGTATTGCTCCAGGGGAACAAGGTTATGAACAAGCAGCTTTAGACCGAGTAAAAGACCAAGGTAAAGCTATTTTCTCCGCCATTTCCAATATTCCTAATGGGTTCAATACTATCGATTTAGCTCGTTTGCTAGGATTTGATTCTGGTGATCACCTGAACTTCTTTTTAGTCAAAGACGGTACAATTGATTCCTTTAGAGCCGGACTCACTCCAAGTACCAACGTTTTATTTGCTGAAACCTCAACTCAACAAATCACAAGCAATGCTGATGGTTTTACAATTGCTTGGGAAGAAGGATCTAATGTTGCAGACTTTAAGGATCTAGTAGTTAAGATTGAGTCCACAAATGAACCCTTAACTTTAGGTACTGCACTGCAAGGGATAAATCAATCAGAACTCATTGATTTAACAGGTATATCCGGTCTAGTAAAAGCAGATTTCTCTGTTTATCGAGAAGCTGCATTCAATAATGAAGTCTACTTTTATAAGGTAGATAATGCTCAAGGACAAATTGGCAGTCTGCAAGTAAATACAGCTAATCAAGCAAATTATCTGCAAGCTGCAATCAACAATCTGATTAAAGATGCAGATACTGGTGAAACAATCAAATTTGCTGTTGCTAACCAAGGTTTATTTACAAATAGTGCGATGATTGCAGGTGGTTCAATACTTGCTCCTTTGATCATTATCAATGGTACTCTTTCCCAATTAACTGATACTAACGTCGATAATAATCCTCAAGTTTATTTCCCATATTTGGGAGTGAATTCTGATGGAGTAGATCACATTCGTTTGTTAGGAGATAACACTTTCGGATTTGAAGATTTACCAAATGGTGGCGATTTTGATTACAATGACTTGATTATTAAATCCGATTTTTCGATTGTTTAATCTGTTTAAACTACAGTCTGGGAATCAATTCCCAGGCTAATAACTATAGTCGGCTTAAGCCGACTATTTTTTTTAATAATTGCGGGAATAATAAACATGAAAACATAATTAATTATTAATAGGATTTATTATAGCTTTGTGGAGACTTTATTATCATCTTGTTTGGACAACAAAAGAGCGTCAGTCACTAATTATCGATGAACGCGAAGAGAAGCTTTATGCTTACATTATTAGTAAAGCTGATGAACTGAAGACAATTATTCATGCTATTAACGGTACAGAGAACCACATTCATGTAGTGGCTTCTATTCCTCCAAAGATTTCTATTTCTGAGTTGGTACAAAAAATTAAAGGTAGCAGCACTCATTATATTAATAATGTATCTTCTGGAGAAGATATATTTGCTTGGCAAAGAGGTTATGGTGTTTTTTCGTTAGGGAGAAAGCAACTTGAAGAAGCTGTTATTTATGTGAAAAATCAAAAGGAACATCATGCACAAGGTACAATAATTAAGTCTTTAGAAGATTTTAATCAAGATGATAATCCACCGCAAAAATTTTATATGTAATCTATATTTAGTCAGCTTTAGCTAACTTTTGCTATTAGCCTCAGAATTCATTCTGAGGCGGACTTGGGAATGATTAGAGGATTGGATGTGGATATCAGTGGAATTTTTAAGCCAGTCGAAACACAATAACACGCCTGGGAATGACTTCCCTGTAGTCATAATGCTAATTAAGGATATCTGTTATTTATCTATTATAGTCCGTAGGTTGGGTTGACGTAAGGAAACCCAACATTAACGAGCAAGAATACATAAGTTGGGTTGCATTTCATTTAACCCAACCTACAAAATAGTTTATTCTTCAATTAATTTGTATAGTGTATTAAAGAAAAAAGGAATATGATTTTCAACAATACAATCTTGTTTTGAATAAAATTTACCAATTTCTAGAGATAATTGTTCTCTAAATTTATACGGTGAATGAGGCCAATTATCATCCGGTAAAATCTGCCGCCAATATTCCTTAGATTTCACTAACATTAATAAAGCATTGATTAATTTATTCTTATCATCTAAACTTTGATAATTACAATACTCTTGATTCCATGAATATTGAAATTTATCTATTTCCATACTATCTAAATTAGCAAAATAATTAATTCTCTGAATGACTCTTGACCAATGAATTTGTAAATCCTTATCATTAGTCAAATCATTAACCATATCTATATAAATATTTGCTAAATTCACAGCATTTTCTTTATATAATGGAGTCACATAATGATTATCAAAAACTTCCTGAATACCAGGTGATAAAAAATAACCCTCTTTATGAATTAAACCAGTCACCCAAATACGATGATGGTTTGTGTTAGATTCATTGATATTTCCTTGATGATAAAGACTATAAAAAATATCTTCTGTATTTTGAAAATTGTAATTTTCCCTAATTTCAGCAAATTGGACATCTAAATCTACAATAGCAAAAAGTAGATCAGGATTTAAAAATGATTGACTACTATCAACACTATGCAAATCTAAAACTTTAAAATATGTATTTAACACATCATTTCTATTACCACAATTGAAAAATTGCGGTCTATATTCTTTCCACCACATCGGTACACAAGCATTATAAAAATTAGCATCTGGCATCTGTTCCATTTGCTTGTATAATTGCGGTGAACGTCTTCCTTGTACTTCGGAAATAATACCTTCACAGAGAATAACTATTTTATTTCTGATCCTCGCAGATTTAATAATATTTAAACAATGTTCTTTTAGTTCAGTTTCACTTAAACTCATATTCTATTTGACATTGATTATTTAATTGTTTTTGCTTGTAATTTTGGTTCTAATTCCTTAACATGAGCAGGTGTAACTGCTTGACAAATTTCATAGGAATGAGTTGCGAGAATATATTGATTAGTCGCACCCCATTCTTCTAAATCTCTGACTATTTGATATTGCCAATCTGGATGAAATGATATTTCTAGTTCATCCATCAGTACAATTGCATCTTCTATATTATTATGTTTTAGCCACATATATATACATAATCTTTTTAATTCTCCATGACTTAAATCTTCTGGATAAAGTTCTGTTTCATCACCATCAATTCTAAAATTAATTCCAGATAAATCAGGTTGTACATTAATTCTCTTGTTACTTAAAAGATTATTCAGTTCAGCTAATAGTTTTACATAATTGTTACCATAATTTCCCCCTTGTTCTACAGCTTGCTTAAAATCTTCATCCCGTGCTTTTTTGAATGCTTCAATTAGGATATCTATTGCTAGGAAGTCATAGGTAAAAAATCCTGGTAATTTAGAATTAGCTGTTTTAATTTGTTGGTAATAGTTAGTTTGATTATTTTCCTGTTTTTTAAATAGAGATTTCCTGTTATCTGGTTGTAAAAAGAGGAATATTTGCGAAATATGAGAAGTTAAAAATATATTATTTGAGATAGTTGTTAAAAACTCATCTGCTTCATTTATATCAATACCATCAATTTTACATACTAGATATTCTTCTTTAGTTTCATCGTGATTAATAGAGATATTTTTATATGTAAAGATAAGCAATGAATGACTTTTTTTGAAAAAATCAATTAATATAGACATTTGAGATTTTGGACGGGTTAATTTAGTTATTGAACCTTCTATTTCATTAGTATCAATAACAGACAAAGTTTTATATTTAGCTGCTTCAATTTCATCATTTTCTCTCAAGAAATTCAAAATATAGCTCTCATTACAAGCAAAAAAATCTAATTTTACATTTTTACTTCCATCCCAAATATCAATAATTGCTGATGTTCTTTTACCAGATTCATCATTAACATGAAAATCATGTAGTAAATTTTGAATAAACTCCACTCTATCAGGATTACCAGCACAGTGCAACAAAACAAAAATCAACTGTAACAACGTACTTTTCCCCCCTCCATTTTGACTACCAAGGGGAAAAATACGCGGATTAAATTCCTTCTCAAAACTAATATCTACGTTTTTTAAAACCCGAAAATCAGGTACTTGGATTCTTTGTATGTGCATAAATTAATATAGTGGTTGAAGCTTTTTACTATATCATACTATAAATTATTTAATATTGGTATATAATTATAGAGATAATTATGAAAACCTTGAAAATCATAAATAGATTACATTATGGCTTTGTGGAGATTGTATTATCATTTGGTGTGGGCTACAAAAGAGCGTCAGTTATTAATTACCAATGAGAGAGAACCGAAAATTTACAGTTATATTATTAGCAAAGCCGATGAACTTGAAACCATTATTCATGCTATTAATGGTACAGAAAATCATATTCATATAGTAGCTTCTATTCCTCCCAAAATTTCCATATCTGAATTTGTGCAAAAAATAAAAGGTAGCAGCACTCATTATATTAATAATGTATTTTCTGTAGAAGATATGTTTGGTTGGCAAAGAGGTTATGGTGTTTTTTCGTTAGGGAGAAAGCAACTTGAACAAGCTGTTATTTATGTGAAAAATCAAAAGGAACATCATGCACAGGGTACAATAATTAAGTCTTTAGAAGATTTTAATCAAGATGATGATCCACCTCAAAAATTTTATATGTAGTTTATATTTAGTCAGCTTTAGCTGACTTTTGCTATTAGACTCAGAATTCATTCTGAGGCGGAATTGGGGATAATGATTGATGTGAATGGGATTTTCAAGACTGTGCGAGAATGAATTATCAAAACGCAATAACTGGGAATTAATTCCCAGTCTAATAATCAAAGTCGGCTTAAGCCGACTATAATAGGTTATGTTTCCTGAAATTAACCCAAAACGAAATTCACCAACTTACCAGGAACGACAATTACCTTTTTAATTTCCTTCCCTTCAATATAACGCTGTGCAACCTCCGACTCCCGCGCATATTTCTCCAACCCAGCTTTATCTAACTGCGAAGGAACTTGAATAGAACCGCGAGTTTTACCCATAATTTGAATTACCAAAGTAATTTCATCAGCTATCAAAGCCGCAGGATCAAAACTCGGCCAAACTTGAGTATGTACCGTCCCCTTATTCCCCAACAAATGCCATAATTCATCAGCAATATGAGGTGCAAAAGGCGCTAACATAATCACCAAAGTTAGAATCCCTTCCGCGTAAATTGGAGAATTATGACAATCAGCATCATTCATGGCATTACTTAACTTCATCAATTCGGAAATTGCAGTATTGAATTGATATTCATCTTCTACATCTTCCGTAATTGCTTGAATAGCTAAATGAATCGCCCGACGCAAATCTTTTTCCGCTTTATTTAACTTATCAACTTCCGCTTTTTGCTTACAAACTCCCGCCGCAGCGTAATCTGTCACCAACCGCCAAACCCGATTTAAAAAGCGAAATTGTCCCTCAACATCAGCCTCATCCCATTCTAAATCTTTTTCTGGAGGTGCTTTAAATAAAATGAACATCCGCGCCGTATCTATGCCATATTTATTAATCACATCTTCCGGTGCAACACCATTTCCTTTTGATTTGGACATGGTAGCATAAAGACGTTGTAAAGGTTCTCCAGTTTGCGGATCTACAGGATTATTAGCATCAACTAAATTAGAAGGAATCCATTTATCCTTACCACCTTTATTTGGGTTCATGTAAGTTAAACCCTGTACCATTCCCTGAGTTAATAGACGTTGAAATGGTTCATCAAAGTTAAATAAACCTCTATCTCTCAATACTTTGGTGAAGAAACGCGAATACAATAAATGTAAAATTGCGTGTTCAATTCCCCCCACATATTGATCTACTGGCATCCAATCATTTACTTTATTAAAATCGAAAACCTGATTTTCATTTTTAGCATCAGTAAACCGCAAGTAATACCAAGAAGAATCAATAAAAGTATCCATTGTGTCGGTTTCTCTTTTTGCTGGAGTACCGCAGGTTGGACAAGGTACATTTACCCAACTTTCTAATTGTGCTAAAGGTGAACCACCACGTCCACTTAATTCAATTTCTTCTGGTAATTGTACAGGTAAATCTTTGTCAGGTACAGGTACAATTCCACAATTAGGACAATGAATTACAGGGATAGGTGCGCCCCAATAACGTTGTCGAGAAATCAACCAATCTCTGAGGCGATATTGTATTCTTAATTTACCAAAATTTTGTTTTTCTGCAAATTCGATAATGGCTTTTTTCGCATCTACAGAATTCATGCCATTGAAGTCACCGGAATTAACTAAAATTCCCGCTTCTGTATAGGCTGATTTTAAAGTTTCTTCTGCACCAATTTCCGGGACAATTACAACTTTAATTGCTAAATTTTGTTCTTTGGCAAACTTGAAATCTCGCACATCATGGGCTGGTACACCCATCACCGCACCTGTACCATATTCATAGAGAACATAATCTGCAATCCATACGGGTACTTCTTCCCCAGTGAAGGGATTCACGACTTTTCCACCTGTAGGAATACCGCGTTTTGGTTTATCTTCCGCAGTTCGTTCTAACTCGCTTTGGTTGCTAACTTCCTTAATAAAGGCTTCTACGGCTGCTTTTTGTTCTGACGTGGTAACAACTTGAGTTAAGGGGTGTTCTGGGGCTAATACGACGTAGCTCACACCATAAATGGTATCAGGACGAGTGGTATAAACGCCGATTTTTTCATCTGCACCAACAATAGGAAATTCTAAATATGCACCTGTGGATTTTCCTATCCAGTTGGCTTGCATTAATTTAACTCGTTCTGGCCAACCGGTGAGTTTATCTAAGTCATTTAATAATTCTTCGGCGTAGTCGGTAATCTTGAAAAACCATTGTCGCAATAACTTACGTTCTACTATTGCACCACTACGCCAAGACCGTCCTTCGTCATCAACTTGTTCGTTTGCTAATACGGTTTGGTCGATAGGGTCCCAATTAACTGCGGCTTCTCTTTGGTACGCTAAACCAGCTTGTAAAAATTGCAGAAAAATCCACTGTGTCCATTTATAATAATCAGGAGAACAGGTAGCAACTTCGCATTCCCAATCTAAGGATAAACCCAGACGTTGTAATTGTTGCCGCATTTGGGCAATATTTTGATATGTCCATTTTGCAGGGGGTACACCTCTATCAATGGCGGCGTTTTCTGCGGGTAGTCCGAAAGCATCCCAACCCATTGGATGTAATACCCGATACCCTTGCATTCTTTTGAGGCGGGCAATTACGTCTGTGATTGTGTAGTTACGGACGTGACCCATGTGTAAGCTACCAGATGGGTAAGGGAACATGGAAAGCGCGTAGAATTTTGGCTTGTTTTGATTTTGAGATGTTTTATCTAAGCCGAGTTCTAACCATGTTTTTTGCCATTTTTCCTCAATTGTGGCTGGTTGGTATGACGGTTTTTGGGGGGACTCCACAACTAAAAACTCCTAATGTTTTTTCCTAGTTTCGCTATTGTGGCATAATTATAGATATCAGACATAAGAGTGAAAATGAAATAATTAAATCAACTACATAGCGATCGCATCCTCCACCCCAAGCAACACTCAAGAAATTAGCGAAAATTAAGATACAATTGGCAGAGCTATCGCTATTGTTGATAGTCCAGAAAAATTAGTAATTTGCAGCTAATTTATTGAATTATGTCTCAGCCAAGTTTCTAAATTTGTAACTCAAGTAAAATCTAACAAAACTTCTCCAAATTTTTTGGTAAAATTTAAGTGATATAATTAAACTTGCTAGAGGTAAAATGTATGACATCAGCAACTAATTTAAAACAACTTTATGAGATTGATGATCAACAATGGTTATCAGAAAATATTAATCTTTTGAAGCAAAAAAGATTTAATGAATTAGATTTAGAAAATTTAATTGAGGAGTTAGAAGATTTGGGTAGTGAAAAGAAAAATGCTGTTAGTAGTTTATTAATGCAAATTATTAAACATTTATTATTGTTACAGTATTGGACAGTCGAATATGAAAATAATGTTTATCACTGGCGATCAGAAGTGGTAACGTTTCGGGATCAAATTGAAGGGAGACTAACCAAAAATTTATGTAATTATCTTCAACAGGAAATCAATAATATTTATAAAAAAGCTTTAAAACAAGTTAAAATTAAAACTAATTTTCAAGTTGATTTTCCTGAAGAATGTCCCTATACTCTTGAACAATTGTTAGATGAAAATTATTTATAAAGCAGTAGACGGGGTTGAGCTTTGCTTAATCCAACCTACGGTACTATCACATCCATAAATCCTGATTCAAACAAAATAATCACATTATCCGTGAAAATGAAATAATTAAATCAACTACATAGCGATCGCATCCTGCACCCTCAGCAACACTCAAGAAATTAGCGAAAATTAGGATACAATTGGCAGAGCTATCGCTATTGTTGATAGTACAGAAAAATTAGTAATTTGCAGCTAATTAATTGAATTATCTACCAGCCAAGTTTCTAAATCTGTAACTGATTTAAAATCTAATAAAGCTTCTCCTAATTCTTCTAGTTTTTCAACAGATAATTCTTGAACTTTTTGAATTAATGATGAATCGATTTCACCAACTCGGCGATTTAATTGACGGATAATTAGACGTTGTTCTCCTTCTTGTTTAGCTAGTTCTCGGTCTTGTTGGTAAAGTGGTGCTAATCGCATAATCAACTCCTGATCTTCTGTTTGTGAACTTTGATTGAGTTTTAAATTTTTCTGGAGGTTATAGAGTAGTTCTAAGGTGATTTTGACGTAAGGTTGATTTAATGGTAACGCAGCTAATTCATCAATTGCTCGTTTTTGGACTGTGCCTCTACCTAAAAGTCTTAACCACAGTGTTTCTTGAGTTTGTGGTAGTTGATGAATGACGACAATTGCGGTGTGTAATGATTTTGGTAAATGGTATATTCCGGGTAAGGAATCTGGTTCTGTTGTGCCGCTAAATCCTGAGATGATGTTTCTTGAGGCTGTGGGGGTGAGAATCCATAATTTGGGTATCTCTATTTTTGTTTTGCTGGTTTGTTCGCGCTTGGCTGCTCTTCGTAATGCACCTCTGACTTCTAATGATTTTAGCAGACAATCACAGATTTCTTCTGTTGATGCTGGGTTACGAAATGGCTCAAAAATAGCTGGTGTTGTGGCTAATTTTCCTAATAATCCTAATAGTTCTACGTTGGTTGTTTGATTGGGAAATGGTGTAAATAATACGTCTATTTCTCGGATTTCTCCAGCTACTTGACTGGCTGCTTGCACTTCTCCGAATGGTTTGAGTAATTCTTCTAAATAATCTTTTGCGAATTGGTCATGTATAAAGCGAGTCATTTTTTGGGTTGGGCGGAGTTACGTTATACAATTTTAGCCAAAGTTGCGGTGTGTAATGATTTTGGTAAATGGTATATTCCGGGTAAGGAATCTGGTTTTGTTGTACCGCTAAATCCTGAGATGATGTTTCTTGAGGCTGTGCCGGTGAGAATCCACAATTTAGGAATCTCAATTTTTGCGCTGGCGGTTTGTTCGCTTTAGACTCCTCTTCGCCTCTTGAAATCCCTCTGAACATCCCATGCCCGTTTTATATCTAATATATCTAAGCTGTTGCAACACTTCTGCTTTTTCCTGCAAACGTAATTGCTTTGCTGCTTTCGCATCTCGTTGACGTTGCAACACTTCTGCTTCTTGCTGCAAACGTAATTGCTCGGCTGCTTGTGCCTCTCGTTGGCGTTGCAATGCTTCCACTTCTCGCTGCTTTTGTATCTGAAGCTGTTTTTGATACTCTGCTTCTTTAACAGATGTAATTTCTAACTCAATTGATTCTACATCCTCATCTCTCAAACCTAAAACATCTTGCTGATAATCTTTTAATATCTTCAAAGTATGTGCATCTAGAGGATATTTTTGCTCAACTTCTTCAGCAAAATGTTGTTTATAATTTTGCAAATTTGCTAACCGTCTACGAAAAGGTTCAAGAACTTCCGTTTCTATTTCTTCAGCTTTTGTATCTGTAATTCCCAGAGTTTTCCGTTTTGCTGTTAAAACTAAAATAGCAACATTTTTCAGTTGACCATTTTGAGCATATTGTTCAACTAGTTTGCGATACTCTGTTTCTGGATTTCTGGGAGCATAGGCCAATAAAATATTGTATCCTTCCTTATCCAGAATAATATCTGGTGTCATGTTAGGCTTCACAGCTTGGACTTTGGTTTTGGCGTAAGCGTGCAGTTCCTGGACATGAATATTGCCATCATTATCTGTATCTGCTGCACCTGTCTCGATTCCCTCAACTAAATATTGAGTATAGAGTGAAAGTGTTGCACCTTCTTGTGCAAAAGAAGTTTGTGTTGCGCTGGAAGATGTGAGAACAACTCGTCCTTCTGCACCTAATTGTTTTTTGATATCTACACCGACACTTTTTTTGTGCCAACCATTAGCAAAAGCACCACTATAACAAGCATCTAAAATTAGAACTTGGCGTTTAGAATAACAATAATTTGATTGTGTTTGAATAAAATTTGCATCTACAGCGGTTGCTTCAAAGTCTTCTTTTGAAGTATTACGAGTTGCTAAATAAAGGTGATTGTCATCATTAGTAATCCCATGTCCAGAAAAAAATAATAACAATAAGTCTTCTTGACTTGCGTTCCTAAACAGCTTTTGAATTGCCATCCTCATCACTACTGTATCAGGATTCAGCAGCCGTTCTACCTGGGTAAAGTTTCCCAAGTTGGGGTTTTGCAAAACTCGTTCCATAGCCGCTACATCATTGAGTGCAGATGATAGGGGTGGGATATCTGCACCATACTCGCTGACTCCAATCAGTAAGGCTATTTTTTTATACTCTAAGCTGTTCATAGTTTAACCAAATATGGAACCCCTCTCCAAACCTCTCCCCGTAAACGAGGAGAGGCTTAAAACTTAGTTTTTTAATTAAGGTAAAGTTCCTAACCGTTTTGAGTATGGCCATTATCACCACCCATTGCGGCTAATAGGTTTTGTGCTATTTTTTCGCTTTCTAGCAGTTCTTGGCGGCTTTTGGCTTTGATGCTGACTTCTTTATCGCCGACTTTGACAGTAAGTTCTATGGGTTTATCTCCCAAGCGATCGCTCAAAAAACTTAAAAACCCTTTAATATTTTTTATACTCACTTCCGCTGTCAGAACTCCGACTAAAGTGGCAAAACCTGGCTTACTTCCTGCTTCTGGGTTAAAATCTTCAGTGCGATCTACTTTTTCCACTTCATCCGAATTACGCAATTCTGGCAGCAGCTTACTTGCTATTTTTAGCCTTCTGTCATCATCTAATTCTGGGTCATCAACAGCAAAAGTAAATTGAATTGTGGGGTTATCCGTCATATTCACACCCAGAGTCCCTTTATATGCTTATATATAGAATATACAGTAAAATTCTCCACTTTCCTGTAAAAAAAAGGTGGAAAACAGGGAACTCGTAAATTTGTATAATGACTAAATACTATAATTGTTCTGAAGAATTACGAGTTTTTGTATACGGTACTCTCAAACCCGGTGAAGCTAATTATCACCTCTGTAAAAATTATGTTTTAAAAGCAAAAAAAGCTATCGCTTATGGTCAGCTATTTACTTTACCAATGGGATATCCAGCGATGACACAGGGGGAGAGTAAAGTTTCTGGATATTTACTCTCTTTTACTGACTCAACGCTGTTAACAGTATTAGATGATTTAGAAGATTACCAGCCGACTCGAAAAACATCAGATAACCTTTACAATCGCCAATCTATAGAGATTTTTGAGCCAACCGGTTTGTACTTGGGTTTAGCTTGGGTTTATTTAATGACTCCAGAAAAAATTAACCAGGTAGGAGGCATACAACAACTTGATGGTCGCTGGACTGCTCAACGCTGAAAGTTAATTAGATTAGTTAATACCTGTTTCGGTGTCTGTCGGTTGAGTTCTAACTGGGTTAACTGGCTTTTTTGGAAAAGCCACAGCTGTTTTGGGAATTTCAATGACTGGGTTATTTAAGGCTACCATTAGCGGTGAAGCCGGCATGGCTGGCTGAGTGGTTCCTACTGTTGGTTTTATTTGCTGTTGCGCCAGTTGCATTTTGGATGCAGTATCTGGAAATAAGCCAGATATTGTCCCGATAACACAAGCTGTTACAGCTGCGCCACCAACCAACCAACCTACGTAAGAACGGCGTTGCAAGCGTTTCCACACTTGCTGGAAGGCCGCTTCTGGTGACTGTTGGACGGGAACTGGTATTGCTTTTAAGCCTTGCCTCAGCTTTAATAGTCGCCCATATAGACATTTGACTGAGGCATCATTTGTGAGCCATGTTTCTATTTGCTTGCGTTCAGCGGCTGTCACTTCGCCATCGAGATAAGCACTCAATAACTCAAAGCGATTAGCTTCGCTGTAACCTAGACTGTCACGCTTCTCTATATCCATAGTACCCGTTGATTCATTGGTATGATTATCCATTCCATCTGGTACATCCTGAGGAAGTTGGGAACGGGAACGGTCATAAAACTGAGAACCAGTATCCATTTTAACGTTTTTACCAATTCATGCACGGGTAAATACAGCGGATGAATTTGAGAATTTAAGCAATTTTGCCTTTAAATGGCAGATAAAATGAGAATTTTTCCGAAATTCTTAATATTTCTTAAATTCTGCCATTGAATTGAGGAAAGGTATTGTAAATTTAGGTATCTAGATAAACTTGCAACTGGGCTTGCAATCTGGATCTGGCTCTAGCTATTCTCGACTTCACAGTTCCTAGAGAAACGCCCGTGATTTCGGCAATTTCTTCATAGGCCATGCCCTCAATTTCTCTGAGGACAATTGTAGTACGGAATACTTCTGGTAAATCCGCGATCGCTTCTCGCAATTGTTCGTAAAATTCTCTAGTTGTGAGTTCTTCCTCAGGGCCTGGAGTATCACCAGCGATTTCCCAATCCATCTCACCGTCTTCTAGCGTACGGGGGGCATCTAGTGATAACGGACTGACAACCCGTTTGCGTTTACGCAACTCGTCGTAAAACAAGTTAGTAGCAATGCGGCTTAACCAGCCCCGAAACTTAGCTGGTTCTTGTAATCGGTTGATATTCCGATAAATCCGAATCCAAACTTCTTGAGCCAAGTCAGCTCTGTCAGACCAATCAGGAGCAAGATGATATAAAACCCTATCGACTTGGGTTTGATAGCGACGCAACAGTTCTGCAAAGGCAGTACGGTCTGGACGCAATCCTGCTTGACAGCGCAAAATGAGATCGTGATTTGAGAGTTTGTCAACTTGCACCGATGCTTCCGAATAAGTTGCATCAACAGCTGACCAGGATACAGTAATCGACTGACTCATAGATCGTACTGGCTTGAAATAATCCCTTTCTATTAGACCTGATAATTTGTCAGAGGTTCCTGAGTCAGGTGACGGATTTATGACCGGAACACAGAAATATAAGAAAAGACACTCTTTAGGAGATGAGCAAACAAGTATTATCTAGAGAGATAAACAAGGTGACTAGGGGACTAAGGAGGAGATAAACAAGGTTAATGACAAACCCTACGGAGACTTACCCATTATGGGGAAGATTGTAATCAGATTGACAACTGACCACTAGGGCTTGACAAAAACTAGCATCTATAAACTATGAAAGTATTGGTAGATGAATGAAAAAACTGCTAAAAAATTATCAGTTTTTTGCTAATTGCTGGCTCTAAGCAGTCAATTAGTTATTGAATTTTAGATTTTGGATTTTGGATTTTGGATTGTCACTGCAAATGAATTCCCTTGCTCTAAAAAATTTGAGATTTATTACGTAGTCATAACTATGTATAATAGTTATCGCTGCGAGGGCTACCATAGCCAAAAAAGCTCAAATCGGCAATCTAAAACCTAAAATCGGTACAGTCAGCCAGATATGTCAGGGATAAACAATAGGCGATGGCAATGGCAAGAAATGAATCTGTAGCGCGGATGGTAATGTTCCTCTGTTTTGGCACAGCAATTTTGTCTCTGGCTGTCCATTGGCGCGTTATGAAAACAACAGAGCAGTTAAATCAGTCTGCATCCACTACATTGAGAAAAAATTCTTATCCCCAAACCGACTCCAATCAAAGTCGTTCAGAAGGGATTGGGATTGGGGCAACTGCTTTAGGGGCAGATGTCCCTGCACCTGTAATAAATTCCGCTGCTACGAAGCCTCATCCTAAGTTGACAGCAGGAAGAAAATATGTATCTAGTGCTGCGGATACGCCAAAAAAGACAAAATTGGTGGTTCCAGAACCTGAAAGACAGAATCAAAAGGTGGAAAATCGGCCAAAGAATTTTTTGTTTCCGGGTGTAGCTCAAGCAAAATCTGTTCAGGGACTGGGGACTAGTCAGACACAAATGGTAGTTGATTTAAGCGATCGCCGTGTTTATGTTTATCGCTATGATCAAGTTATAGCCAGCTACCCAATTGCTGTAGGAAAGAAAGGGTGGGAAACGCCCACAGGTGACTTTAAAGTCATGCATATGGAACACCATCCGATTTGGCGGCATCCAATTACTGGAGAAGTATTTGATGCCGGTACTAATAGTCCTTTGGGAGAGAGATGGATTGGTTTTTGGTCAGATGGAAGAAATGAAATTGGCTTTCATGGAACGCCTAATGTTGACCTTTTGGGAGCGGCTGTATCTCATGGTTGCTTAAGGATGCGTAATTCTGATGTGCGGTTGTTATATAGCCAGGTGAGTTTAGGCACACCAGTATTAGTGCGTGATTAGTATCTTTCCGGCTGATTGATAATGATGACCCTACCTGTACAAAAATCCAATAGGACTGGTCTATCACAGCCATAAACCTGTTTTCAAGATAGTAAGACTTAAATTTTGGATTTTAAATTTAGAGCATTCCAAAATCCAAAATTTAATATTTAGAATTTAGTCAGTTGTTAATTTTGCCACCGACGACTGACTAATGACTAAGATTGTGATTTCTGTTCAAAATTATGTGCGTGGACTTGGAGTAAGCTACTGACTTGATGCAGAACTTCATTACCAGTATTTTTGCTTAAGGCTTGGCGTTCAGGGAAGAACTTAGGCTGATCTAAGTAACGATCAATAGCCTCACCGACTTGCTGAGAAATCAATTCCTGAAGTTCAGTCTTAGCACGGTTGCGTTGATAGTTAGCACCTTCTTCTGTAGTAGCATATAAGGGTGGAAGACGATTGAGGGCATAAGCAGTAATATCCCCAACATCTAGAGAGCTTTCACTGGTCGCTTCAATTTCTGCTACTTTAGCGATTACTTCAGTCAGTACCAACTCTTCCATAACGTTAATAAATTGTTTACGAGGTACTGCTATTACCTCACCAGTTAACAATGAACCCATCAATCGATCCAGTGCCATATACTCTTCAATTGAGAGGTCTGACGCATTATCACAAATTCGCCCGACTTCTGCTTCCATTGCTGGTGTCAGATAACCATCCTGGAGAGCCTGTTCCACAATTTTTTCAATACTCATAACTCTCACCATTTAATTTAAGCTACGCAGGTCAATTAGTACCCATACTCAGTTATCATTATCACTGATTTACTCTGAACTGATTAATCAATCGCCTTGATTAGCCAGGGTTTTGGGTCAATAGATTGTCCATTTACATATAGACCCCAGTGCAGATGAGGTCCGGTAGAAGCACCTGTTGAACCTATTGCACCAATTACTTGACCAGCTTTGACGAAATCGCCTTCTTTAACATTGATGCGACTCAGATGCATATAAATGCTAGTTACTCCTTGACCGTGGTCAATACCAACTATATTGCCGTGAACTCGGAACCCTTCGGTTACTTTACCTACTAGAGCAACTTGTCCATTAGCTGGGGCAATTACGGGTGAACCGGCTGCACCCGCGTAGTCAAGACCACGATGGTAGTAATCATTGGCAAATTTACCATTATAGTAACGACGTACACCATAGGTTGTCGTCATCCTAGCAGTGTTTGGTTTGCGGAAGACACCATACCAATATTTTTGGGGTGTTTGTAGGGCTTTGAAAGCTGCTACGCGTTTTAGTTCCAGTTCTGTGGCTTCTAATCCGGCTTTTCCTGGGGGTAAATTAATGCGTTGAACGGGAAATTTGCGATCGCGCACTTGTACAGCTAGGTTTCTCTGCTGACCATCCCCGAAAACTTGAAATTTTCTGACTCCAGGTTTCTCTAATGGAGTTGTGGGAATAAAAGCACGATATTTATTAGGGGCTATTGCAAATGCTGGATATGTTTTTTCACCAACTGTTACCGTGGGTTTATCGGTATTTTCTTGACTATCTACATCAATTACTACTGACAGGGTGTCCCCCAATTGAGGATTAGTTGGTATTACCTGTACTTGTAAAGCTTCTGCTGGTAATGCTAAAGCTATGGGGACAGCCGCAACTATTCCTATGAAAATCTTGTTTGTACGGTTGATGATGCTAACACTGTGCAACCAATTCTGCGGATTGATAGGTTGAGCTTTGGTAGTCATAAAGTTATGAAAAAATCTATTGCTGCTGTTCCTCAACAGACTAACTTATTCCCGCTACTGTTTCCGTCCCTGGATTAAAAAAATCAGCTTGATGTTGTCCTGGAAATCTAACAATTCTGGAGTTGGCTATATTCAAAATTCAAAATTTTTACTGGAGTTGAGACTAAAACTTTTCTTGTAGGCTCAACTCCTTAGTACCTGATTCCCCATACTCAGCACTCAATACTCAGCACTCAATGCTGTTTCTTAAAACATATCCGCAGGGTCAGCAGCTTGAAGCTTACGAGTAGCGATCGCCCCAGAAATGCTACACATGAGTATCGTTAAAATTAACACTTGTAAGGCACGAAGTATGGTCATATACATAGGTAAATTTGTAGCTTTTCGGGTCAATTGATAAAGCCCCAAGGATACTGCTAACCCTGGGATAAAACCCAATAGAGCCAAAATCAGTGCTTCTTCAAATATCACAGTTAATAAATAGTAATTAGGATAACCAATCGCTTTTAAAGTCGCATATTCCCGCAAATGGGCATTAACGTCGGTGAAAAGGACTTGATAAACAATAATCACCCCGACCACAAACCCCATTGATACACCTAAGCTAAAAATAAATCCGATGGGGGAGTTAGTTCGCCAAAAATTATTCTCAAATTCAATAAATTCTGCATGAGTCAGCACTCGGATATCGTCTTTCAGGTAAATTCTCAAATTGGCGGCTACTTTTTGCGAGTCATAGCCTGGTTTTACCCTCACTAAACCGAGACTAACGCTACTTGCTGGGCGGTTGGGAACTAGCCTCAATAAATTCTGATCACTAGTAATTAAGCTACCATCCGTTCCAAAAGAAGCACCAATTTTAAATAAACCACTGACAGTAATTGTGCGACCGTCGATTTCGGTAGTAACAACTTTACCTTGATCAATTTTTGCGATCGCTTGTTGATAATCACCCCTTGCACCTCGGTCAAATAGGACTGTATCTGGTAGTTTAATAGCCTGTAATTGTTGATTAACTTCCGGTAAATCAAAAGCTGGCTGATTAGGATTAAAGCCAATTGCTAACACGGTTGTCTCTCTACGAGTTTGGGGATTCTTCCAGGTGATGACATTGAAATATATTGCTTCTGCTGATTCAACACCTGGTATATCCATTGCTTGGTATAGTCGCCTTCGAGAAAAGGTAGACATACTTTGCAGGTTACGAGTTTGGGGACTAATTAAAATAATATCTGCTTGTAAACTACGATGCAGTCTAGTATTGCTGTCATATAGTGCCGTTTGAAAGCCTAGCTGCATAAACATCAACACATCAGCAAAAGCAATACCCGATAATGCTACCAGCAAGCGACTTTTTTCATGACTTAGTTGGAACCATCCCAAAGGTGTCCTTCGTCGCAGTTGTCGGAGTATGCCAATTATATGTTTGATTTGTGACAGCTTGCGTTGCGTAGCCATATTTACTCGTGTGATTCTTACCGTTTTCCTGTTTCAATCCCATTCACTAATCACTGATTAAATTTCAATGACTACTTTAACTTGCATATTGGTTAAGTTGGCTGCTTTCTGACTGGAAACTGGATCTAGTTGAATATGGACTTTGACAATTCTGTTATCAATATTGGTAGAGGGATCAGTATTAATCGCATTTTGCCGCTGCACTTGTAAGCCTATCCGCTGAACTGTTCCCTGTAATTCCACTGGTAAAACATCACCAAATACCCGCACTTGTTGCCCTAAATGTACTTTGCTAATATCGCTTTCGTAGACTTCGGCAACTGCATACATTTGATTAGTTTGTCCAATATCGACAATTCCCTCATTTGAGATTAATTCTCCTGGACGGGTATGGATTTCAAATACTCGGCCATTTTGGGGTGATTGAACGTAAGCTTGTTGGAGATTAGTGGTTGCTTTTTTTACCGTAGCTTCAGCACGACTAATTTCGGCTTTAGCTGCTACCAAATCCACCGGACGGACTTCGGAAATTTGATCTAGAGTTGCTGTGGCTTCTTTAAGTCGCTGCTGTCCAGTTAACTGGATACGCTTTAAAGAAGCTTGTGCGGCTTGCAAACTTTTTTGAGCAGTTTTTAGGGTTAAACGTTTACTGTCCCGTTGGGAAGCAGAAATTGCCCCTTCTGTATACAGTTGCTGATAACGTTTGTCTTCTGCTTGACTATTAATTAATTCTGCTTCTAAGCGGGCAATTGTGGCTTTTTGGGTGTCAATATCACCTTGACGTTCTGCTTCCAAGCGGGCAATTGTGGCTTTTTGGGTGTCAATTTCCCCATGTTTTGCACCTGCTTGAATGCGAGCTAAGTTAGCTTTTGTGACTTTTACTTCTTCTTGGGCTTCTTGCAATGCTGCTTGCAAGCGATTTTGACTGTCTAAAATGGCTATCACTTGGCCTGCTTTTACTCTATCTCCCTCCTGTACTAGTAACTTTTCTACCCGACTTCCTTCACTAGATACAGCAGCAGACAGTTTAATGACTTTTCCTTGTGGTTCAATTCTTCCTAAGGCTGTAACTGTTTTTAGTTCCGGCATGATCACCACGGGTGTTATTGCTTTTTCGGCTGTTTCCCGCAGTCTTAGTACAGTGAAAATACTAATGCTGATTACAGTTAGTGATGCAATTGTAGGTATTGTAATCAGTAACCAAATAATAGACTGAGAAGATAATGAACCTTGTAGCTTGGGGTTTTGCACAACAGCATACCTTTGAAGCGATTCAAAATTCGTTGAAAATGTAAATGTGGAGGAAAACAGTATGAGCAAATTCAACTGTAGATTTTTAACACTCTGGCAGTTTTCCGCCCGTTATACTGTCATTTACAACTCTAAGAACCGGCCTGGATGGAAAGATTAAAAGTTTGAAGTCACATTTAAACTAAACCGTTTAGTCTTAAAATGTAAACTAAACGGACTAGATTAGTCAACTGTGTAGTCCTCTTCTTTATAAAGAATCGTTGACAAAAAGGATATTAACAAAATGGCACGCCCAAAAATTGGGGAGATACAGCGATCAAATTCAGATAAAGTCGAAAAGATTCTCCAAGGAGCGATGCAGGAGTTTTTAAGAAATGGCTATGCAGCGACTAGTATGGATCGGGTAGCTGAAGCTGCCGGAGTTTCTAAAGCAACGGTTTACAGCCACTTTCAAGATAAAGTCGGACTTTTTAGTGCGCTGATAGAGCAATTAGCAAGAAAAAGGTTTCAGTCGATTTTTGGACAACATCTTCTAGTGGGAGAACCCTACATAGTTTTGAGGGGATTGGCTAAAACAGCCTTAGAGCAGATGACAACAGATCCAGAATATTTAGCTTTTGAGCGAGTGCTAATTGGTGAGTCGGTGCGTTTTCCAGAACTAGCTCAAGTTTTTGTGCGTTGCATTGCTAAACCAGCAATTGAGACCATCACTAAATATCTAGCATCACATCCAGAACTAAAAATACCTGATCCAGAGGCAACAGCGAGGATTTTGATTGGTTCCTTAGCACATTTTGCTATTACTCAGCAAATTTTACATGGTAAGGAGATTATGCCGATGGAGAGCGATCGCTTGATTGATGCTTTGACACATTTGATTGTCAATTGTGCCGAATAGCGATCTATAAAAAGCCACGTTTTCCATTGGGGCGTACTGTCAGCCAATTAGTTTTAGCTAATGCTAGTTGTTCCTCAGTCACCTTAGCACCAGTGAGATTAGCACCACACAAATTAGCACCCCGGAGATTAGCCTGACTCAGATAAGCATAGCTGAGATCAGCTCCTCTCATATCTGCCCCTTCTAAATCTGCATGACTGAGGTAAGCTTTGCTCAAATTAGCATCTTTCAGATTCGCGTAGATGAGACTAGCTCTACCAAAATCACTATTGTTGAGATTAGCGCTTTGGAGGTTGGTTTTTTGTAATTGAGCGTAATGGAAATTAGTATCTGATAAATCAGCACCTTGTAAGTTTAATAGATTGATGTTGTAGGAAGCGAAATCCCGTCTTCCCTTCAAATAAGCTGTGAGCAGACCTTGAGAATCTAATTTGCGTGTTCCTTGAGAACCATTGCTATTACTAGTAGTTACATCTGGAGATTTGGATATTAACTGCCTATGTTGGATGCTTCCAGCCTGAAATCCTGATGTTTCTGCTGACTTAGCTCGTCTAGCACGAATCGCCGCTGCTACATTATTGGCACCAGGATTATTGGATAAAACACCGGAATTTTCTGGGCGTTTGTTGATTCGTTCTTTAACACTAACATCCGATTTGACGATTAATCCCTTTGCTAAACTGTCTAAATATGGTTCTATCTCTAGCGCTCTGAGTACATCTGGGGCTGACTGGTAGCGATTGCGGACTGAAACATCTAACATTTTTTTTAATACGCTGGTTAAATGGTCACTTATATCCACCAGCTGCTCCCACATGATTTCACCTGTTGTGGGATTGTATGG
This sequence comes from Anabaena sp. PCC 7108, assembly GCF_000332135.1. Lineage (NCBI taxonomy): Bacteria > Bacillati > Cyanobacteriota > Cyanophyceae > Nostocales > Nostocaceae > Anabaena > Anabaena sp. PCC 7108. The sequence continues at coordinate 838,841 of NZ_KB235896.1, read as the reverse complement.
CAAATCTTTAGGAGTTTTGCCAGTCAGTAGATAAATACAAGTTACCCCTAAAGCGTAGATATCGCTGGCATAAACTGGACGCATAGCCATTTGTTCGGGAGGAGCAAAACCAGGAGTACCAATGGCGTAAGCAGTTAAAGCTGTCTGTCCCGATTGATTTGCAGCCACTTGGCCGACTTGGTTTTTGACAGCACCAAAATCAATGAGTACTAGTCTTGCATCTTGAGCGCGACGAATTAAGTTAGCTGGTTTGATATCCCGGTGAATTACCTTTAGCTCATGGATATATTGCAGTAATGGCAGGATTTCACTTAAGAACTGCTTGACTCCAGCTTCGCTATAGAGTCCGGTTTTTTTGACTTCTTGTTGGAGAGTTGCACCACTGACATATTCTTGAACCAAGTAAAATTGCTTTTGCTCTTCAAAATAGTCCAAGAGTCGTGGTATTTGCGGATGATTGCCAATTTTACCCAAAGTTTTGGCTTCTCTCTCAAACAGTTCTCTTGCCATGTGTAATATGTGGGGGGCTGTTCCTGAGGGACGTAGTTGCTTAATTACACAACTTGGTTCTCCAGGTAAGGCTTGATCGAGTGCTACAAAGGTTGCTCCGAAGCCCCCCTGACCTAAAGGTTTGATGACTCGATAGCGATCGCGCAAAAATAGCGGCTCACCACAAGACTGACATCTTTGGCTAGATGCCAAATTTTTTGGATGGGAACAGGTAGGATTGAAGCAGTAGCTCATGCACTGTTAACTCGCTGCACGAAAAATAACTGAGAAAGTGAAACTCTGATTACATTATTGAGAGCAAATTTGAATTTTGCCAGGTCATTTCTGCTGGAAATCTCTTAAAGAGTTTTTAAAGTTATGGTGAAGTTAATTCAAGCTTCAATAATTGATCTCTGTTAACTATACCCAGGATTAAAATATTTTTCTCTAATATTATCTCATTAAAATTGAGACAGAACGTCTGCTTTTTTTATGTAAAGTTACTGGAAAACCTAATTATTTTTTATACTTTTAACCTGTATAATTAGATTCTTAATATTTCAGTATTTTTTCTATATTATAATGGCAGTTTATCAAATTTTTTTTAATCTCAAATCTCAAATCTCAAATTCCTGGTCAAATAGTGGGGAGTTTTGAGAGAGACGACGATCTCAAAACTCCCCACTCAGAAGAGTTTGTTTATAGATTGGACATCACATCTCGTACAGCAGCTAAAGTCTGTTCAATATCTTCATCTGTGTGAGCCAAAGAAGTAAATCCAGCCTCAAACTGAGATGGTGCTAAGTAAATACCACGCTCTAACATCTCACGATGAAACCGCCCAAACTTAGCTGTATCTGACTTTTTAGCATCTTCATAGTTATGAACTGGTCCATCTGTAAAAAATAAGCCAAACATAGCGCTGATATTACCACCGCAAGCTGAGTGACCAGTTTCTTGAGCAATTTTTACTAAACCATCGGCAAGTTTTTGAGTAATCCGTGCCAAGTACTCATAAGTACCGGGTTTTTGCAGCAATTCCAGCGTTTTTATCCCAGCAGTCATCGCTAAAGGATTACCAGAAAGAGTCCCAGCTTGATATACAGGTCCAGCAGGAGCAACCATTGACATAATATCGCGGCGACCACCATAAGCCCCCACTGGTAAGCCACCACCAATGACTTTACCCATTGTGGTTAAATCAGGGGTGATACCGAATTTAGCTTGAGCGCCACCGTAAGCGATACGGAACCCAGTCATCACTTCGTCAAATACTAATAAGGCTCCATGTTCTTGGGTAAGTTCACGCAACCCTTCTAAGAACCCAGCATCAGGAGTAATAAAGCCAGCATTACCAACCACGGGTTCAAGAATTACACCGGCGATTTCGTCGCGGTTTTCTTCAAATAAGGCTTTAACTGCTTCTAAATCGTTGTAAGGTGCTGTTAATGTGTCCTTGGTTGCAGCTTTGGGAACTCCAGGGGAGTCAGGTAAACCCAATGTAGCTACACCAGAACCAGCTTTAACGAGGAACATATCAGCGTGTCCGTGATAACAGCCTTCAAATTTGATGATTTTATCTCGTTTGGTGAAGGCTCGCATTAACCGGAGTACGGCCATACAAGCTTCAGTTCCAGAGTTGACAAATCTTACCATTTCGATGCTAGGAACAGCATCAATTACCATTTCTGCTAAAACGTTTTCTAGTACACAAGGAGCGCCAAAGCTTGTACCTTTTTCTAAGGCTGTGTGTAGTGCGCTGATAACTTCTGGATGAGCGTGACCACAAATAGCAGGACCCCAAGTACCAACGTAGTCTATGTATTTGTTACCGTCTACATCCCAGATGTATGCACCGTTAACGCGATCAAATACTATAGGTTGTCCACCAACAGATTTAAACGCGCGAACTGGAGAACTAACGCCTCCTGGCATCAGGTTTTGAGCAGCACTAAAGATTTCTTGTGATTTTGTGGTTTTAATCGAGGTGTTTACCAAGGTTATCTCCTATAAGAGGTAACTAAATTGAGCTTCTATCTGAGGATAAGACAAAATAATGCTGAAAATTTCTATCCTCTGAGAATTGGCTACTGCTGTAATTTTTTTGGCTGTTGTGATTTCTGTAAATTTCTGAGTATGGCGCAGAAGGATAAAAGTTTTTTCATTGAGGCAAGGAACAGGGTAAAAAATTATATAATTTTCAGTGAAGTCACTAGACAAACAGGATGTCCAGGATTTCAGGATTTACAGGAATTTTTGTCAGAATCAGGATGTCCAGGATTTCAGGATTTACAGGATAATTCAATCTGTTTATTTGATAGATTTATGTAGTCTGAGGCACTTGATAAACTGTCAGAATCAGGATGTGTAGGATTTAAAAATTTACAGAATAAATATATACACATCAAAACTTACGCAACTAGCACATCAGTAGGGTGCATCAGATATCAAAAATTGGGCTATGCAATCTGACACACCCTATACTTAAAATCCTGATGTTAACAAAAAAACCATCCTGTAAATCCTTTAATCCTGGATATCCTGATTCTGACAAAAATTCCTGTAAATCCTGAAATCCTGATGTTAACAAAAAAACCATCCTGTAAATCCTTTAATCCTGGATATCCTGATTCTGACAAATTATTTTATTAAACGCAGATAAACGCAGATAAACGCAGATAAACGCGGATATTCATTTTTTATTTTTTTATTTTTTATTTTTTTTGAGGAATGATATCTTGAATCCATTAGTAATTGTTAAATTCAAGAAAGTTATCTGGTATGTCTTCTCCTGAAATGCTAACGCTCCAATCTGCTATCCCTGTAGAAAAAATTCGCTATGATGACAAGGGTTTAGTACCGGCGATTATCCAAGATTATTTGGATGGGACTGTGTTGATGATGGCTTGGATGAATCGGGAGTCTCTACAAAAGACTTTGGAAACTGGAGAAACTTGGTTTTGGAGTCGTTCTCGTCAGGAGTTTTGGCATAAAGGCGCTACTTCTGGACATATTCAAAAGGTACAGACTATTCGTTATGACTGTGATAGTGATGCTTTACTGATTGGTGTTGAGCAGTTGGGAGATGTAGCTTGTCACACTGGGGAACGGAGTTGTTTTCATCAGGTTGATGGGAAAATTAACCCACCACCAGCAGATATGTTATCACAATTGTTTGGGGTGATATGCGATCGCCGTGATCATCCCAATGAAAGTTCCTATACCTGTAAGCTGTTAGCAGGTGGTGATAATAAGATTTTAAAGAAGATTGGGGAGGAAAGCGCCGAGGTAGTGATGGCTTGTAAAGATGATGATGCTGATGCGATCGCTGGTGAAGTTGCGGATCTGTTTTATCATACTCTTGTAGCTTTGGCTCATCATCAAGTTGATTTAAAAGCAGTTTATCGCAAATTAGAAGAACGTCGAAAATAGGGACTGGGGACTGGGGAGAAAAATTTTAGATTGTAGATTGATTGTAGATTTTAGATTTTAGATTGGAGTTCATGAAATACAATCCAAAATCCAAAATCCAAAATTGTATCACCAATTACCAATCACCTAAAAAGTAAAAGTAGTCCGGAGTACACCTACAGTAGTGGTTTCGTTGTTGGTGTTACCTTCTGGATTAAACAGCACAAACGCGCCAGGGGTAATACTCACATTGTCATTAACGCGAAAACGGTAATAACCTTCGAGATGGTAAGGTGTGGCTCTATTTGTACCTAATGTGGCTGCACCACTAGCTTCAGTACGATAAAGAGGTTGTCCAAAAAGCAAACCTGCATTATTCCCTTTTTTGATTAAATCATTAAAATGCAAACCTACCATCCAACTGGTGAAAGTTGTGGAAGCATCAACGCTAGGAGAATCTACAAACATTGCTGCACCATAACCAGATAAAGCTATGTTTGGAGAAAAGCGCCAGGTTAAAGTTCCACCAACAGAGTTAATGTTTACAGGTGTTGTTGTTGCGACATTATTTAAAGCACCAATATCACTACTGGTTAAACCAGTACCTAAAATATTTATTTGGTGGTAACTATTGGCGTAGTTTAATCCCACATCTATGGATTTGGTGGGTTTAAATGTCAATTGGGCAGCAATTACGCTACTACCATTAAATACACCTGCACCTAAAGGTGTTCCAGGAAAACCTTCGTTTTGAGGTAGGTTAGCATTTACACTACCATACAAAGCTCTTAAATCGAGTTTTGGGGAAAAACTATAAATAAAACCAGCCGCAGATGCTAAACCAGTACCGGAAGTACCACCAGAAATGCGAAGAACAGGGTTTAAATTACCAAAACGGGAAATAGATTCTTGTCCTTCTCCATAAAAGGGAGTGATAGCAGGAAAAGCATCAGAAACTTCCGCCGCAGTCCCCGCAAACAAGGTTAATTTCTCAGCAACGGGAAAGATATACAGCAGTTTATAAAGTTCCAGTGAGTTAGCACCAACGGAATTTAAAGTCTTTACATCCACTCCCGGAAATTGTGGTTCAAAGCTAGTCCGCGCACTACTAGCACTCAATAATGATGAGGATAATCCTAAACTATTTTGCAGACTACCAGAACCATCTACACCACCCTGAAAATTATAAGCTTGTAAACCTGTAATCAGTAAGTCTTTACCTGTAAAACTGGTGGTGAGATTTAAACGGACTCTATTGGTAAGGATGATATTTGGATCAGATCCTCCTTTTACGCCACCTGTAGCACCGATAGCGGCGATAATGGCTTCACCACTCAATTTAGTTGTGGTGGAAAACTGATTTGCTTCTAGTTCTGCTGTCCGGGCTTCTACTGCATCGACTCTACCTCTGAGCGTTGCCAGTTCGGCAGAAAATTCCTCTTGTAGTTTTTGCAGGGTGGCTAAATCTTGTTTTGTTAATAAATCACCTGTAGCAGTAGCAATTAACTCGTTGACTCTGTCTAAACAAGCATTTAAACCCGCAGCAAATTCATAACGGGTCATGGCGCGATTACCCCGGAATGTACCATTGGGATAACCTGCAATACAACCATATCGCTCAACTAAAGATTGTAATGCACCAAAAGCCCAATCTTCAGGCTGTACGTCTGACAGTTGGGAGACAGATGTAACTTGCTCTATCCCATCTGAAGCTACAACTTGAGGTGATGATGTGGATAAATCAGCACTTTGTTGTTTTTGACTGACAATAGCTGAATCCTGTTGAGGGCTTTCAACAGCCATAGCCTGTATAGGCAAAAATCCAGACAGTAAGCAGAGTAAACCTACTTTACCAAAATTGGGGACATTTACTTTCATGATGACTCCTCACAGCTAAATTTGAATGTAAGATTTTTAGATCAAGAGCTAATGAGGCTCTTGACTGGTCAACAATTTTTACTACAGATGCAGTAATATATGTGATTCCATCTCTGAAATGCCTTCTTCCTCTGGGACTACTGGGTTAATTGCAGAGAAAATCCTCCTCTAGATTCCTTGATTTAGAGAAGCATATGTTATCTTCAGCATTATATTTCTGAAGATAACTGGTGATCTTTAAGTACAACTTTTGATAAATTTGTCATTCTAAGAACGATATTTATCGTAAATTTAGTTATATCAGAAATCAACACAAATAATCGTTAACTTTTTTTATACCTGTGATTAACTAAAAAAATATTTACATGTGGAAGAATAGATGAGAGACAATGACTATTACCGCTTTCTGGGAATTAGAAATAGTGCCGACAGTGGGACATTTTTACAAAATTAAAAATTTTTAAAAGCTTGTATGGTATGCTTTTGGAGATTTTTATGGTTAGTTTATTCACGCATTTGTGTACTATATATAATACTATATGACTTCTATTTGAGTTTCTTTGTAATATAGATATTATCTGTATTACGTAAACCAAAAAATTTAAAATTTTATGGCTACTCCACGCAAGCTATCAGATATTATTTATGATTACTATAGAATTTTAGATATGTATTAATTTGATGAACATATGACCAAAGTTTGATATTTTTGTAATTTTTATCATTAGCTGCAATTATCCTCCTAAAGCGAAAATATTATGAATGTAACAGTTAATATCTTTACAGACATCCTCTTAAAAAACTATTGAGAAACCCATCCTGATTGAGATCAAGGATAAGTCTTGACTGCGGCGCTATCCTTGTTTTTGCTGCAAACTAGACATGGAAATCGCCACGCTGCGCGTATCTATTTAGAAACTTTGTTCCATCAGTGTAAGTTGAAATGCTTGAAGAAAATGGGGTGATGGGGAATAAAGAGAAAATTCTTACCCTACACCCTATATGCTAAAATCTGTCTTCCTGTGGATTAGTGGTAGATTCAAACTTGTAACCTACACCACGCACAGTCTGAATTAAAGCTGGCTGAGTAGCATCAATTTCAATTTTCTTGCGAATTTGACCGATGTGGACATCCACAACCCGCTGGTCTCCCACATATTCATAGTCCCAGACTTCTTGAATAAGCTCTGCTCGCCGCCAAACTCGACCTGGATGACTAGCTAAAAAATGCAGCAGGTCAAATTCTAGCGCAGTTAATGGTACTGCTTGGTTGTTAAGTGTTACTTCTCTTCGTACTGGATCAATCATCAGCTTTTCAAAAATGAGGCGCTTTTGTTCTGCGGTAGTCACAACCCGCTGACGTCTCAAAATTGCTGCAACTCTAACTTCTAGTTCTCCCAGACCAAATGGTTTGGTCAAATAGTCATCAGCACCTTTAGAAAAACCACGAATTTTGTCGGCTTCATCTGTCCGGCTAGTGAGCAAGAGTACAAAAACACCATTACGACTTTGCATCTCTTGACAGAGGTTAAAACCAATTACATCTGGTAGATTTACATCTAGAATTACCAAGTCTGGATTAAATTGCTCAAATAGATATAGGGCTGCCTTACCATCTTCAGCAGCTTCTACTTGATAGTTCTGTTTGATCAAAAAGCGTTGGATTAAATTCCGAACCGCAGGGTCGTCATCAACTACAAGAATCTTGGCAGGAGCCATGACCATCACTTTGCACAAATATTCATAGGATTAACAGGGGTGTTGCGTAAGAACGCAGTTTCCACTTTGGCAGTAATTAAGAATCTACAAGGCTAAGGTACGAATATCCTGATTATTCAGAGAAGTTGTAATCACCATTATGAAATACACAAGTAAACTAAACTTCTAGTAAGCGGATAGATACTTTAGTATATCCACTAAACTTATGTTCTCATCTTAGTCGTCAAGTTCCTGTCAAAAATTATACTGCCTATTTAGTAAGATGGAGTTTAAAATCTTCTAATTTTAGACGTATATGTAAATTTATACCATAAATGGTGATCATAATGCCTCATTCAGAAAAACACGATTAGAAGAAGATGACGCATCTAAATAAAAATACTATCCTCAAATAGTAAATATTCCTAGTTAAAATACTGAGGGAAAACCCCAACTAGTAAACAACTTGAGGGTCTACACGGTGTTATGGCAATATGTTAAACTAACTATAGTTAAAATTCCTAAGTCGAACAAACTAATCTGCGCTAATATCCTGAGTAAAGGATTAAAATCTGTTAGTACGTTTGTTTCAATTTAGGTAAAACCTAAGGTTGTTTTTTTCTCAACAAAAGACTGCCGCTTACTAAGGCTGAAGTAATAAACTGCCATGAGCGATCAAAATCCCTACGAAAAACTTGGGGTGTCAGAAGATGCTAGCTTCGATGAAATTCAGGATGCTCGCAATCGCCTATTGGAGCAACCTGGTAGTGGCGATGGTAATAGATTAGAACTAATTGAAGCAGCTTATGATGCTATTTTAATGGAGCGTTTACGGATGCGCCAGGAAGGGAAAATTAAAGTGCCTGAGCGTATCCGATTTCCGGAAATGCGAGTGCAATCTCCTCCGAAAGAAAGTCCTATCCCTCGTGAGCATTCACCAGCATGGCTACAGCAAATGTTGGATCAACCAACACTATCAGATGTGTTATTGCCAGGAGCTTGTTATCTAGGTTTAAGTGCTATCAGCATTTTTTATGCTGCTGATAACGACCAGATTTTACAAATAGCTCTGGTGGTTGGCATAGGAATTAGCATTTACTTTCTCAATCGCAAGGAAAGCAGATTTGGTCGTGCAGTTTTGTTCACACTGATCACTCTAAGTATTGGCTTAATTGCTGGCGGACTGATTTCTACCTCTTCATTGCTGCAACAAATACCATTTATGAGGCTAATGCCAAATCAGTTTTCAACAGTACTAACGTTTATACTGATGTGGTTAATTAGCAGCTTTCTTCGGTAAAAATATTGGAGATAGAGAGAGACACAGATTAAACCACCCAAAGGATCGCAGAAGAAGATAATTTACAGTATTTTGATAAAAACCTTAGCAAAATAGTAGCTTATTAAATCCACGATCCACCCACCGGGTAAAAAGTCTTTATAGGACTCATATTTGATTTCTGTTGGTATTATCTGTGCTTACAAAACTCACTACTAATCTTCTTCCCTCTTCCCTTCCTAAAGAAATGAATATGCCTACGCCACGCAAGCTATCAGGAATTAAACCGGATACTCATATCATCGAAGTTAGTTCCCTTGTACTACTTTATCCGCTTTTTGTTGGTGTGTGCAAGCTTAGGGTAGGAAAAAAGCAAAATCCTCCGTTCATGAGAAGGGAGGATAATGATGTTATGGAAATAAAAGACCTGGCATCGAGCTATTTTGGCGTGGGGCAACCCCCAGACTATCGTCGCCGCAGCAGCGTTTCACCTCTGAGTTCGGGAAGGGATCAGTGTGGTTCCACCGCGCAATAAACACCAGGAAAAACTGTAGGGTCACAAAACCCTGAAGACTGCAAGTAACGAGATATTTACCAATGATATATAGAGGTCAAGCCCTCGGTCTATTAGCACGGCTCGGCTGCATACATTACTGCACTTCCACCTACCGCCTAAGAACGGGTGTTCTGCCCGTGACCTTACCTACTTATGTAGTGAGAGCACTCATCTTG